>JBILCT010000019.1:0-9468 GCA_044353025.1 Ferruginibacter sp.
TACTTAAATCAAGAATTATTGAAAATTCTTGAAGGAAAATAAACTTGCAATATATTAAATACCAATTAGTTACGCTACTTTCCAATACAAAACTTTAAAACCCTTGCCAGTAAATGTTTTCAGAGGCGAGGTACAAATGAGGTACAGGAATAAAAATAAAGACAGGTTGGTTTTGGGGTGACCTCTTGTTTGTCAAAAACTTTAAAAACTACCCAAAATGTTTACTAATAAATTCTTGGCAGTAATCTTTGATTAAATTTCTTACCCGCTCAAATTCCATTTTTACCTCTTCATCTGTTCCTACAGCTTTGGCTGGATCGGGGAAATTATAATGAAACTTTATTGCTTTACTTGGGAAATAAGGACACCTTTCTTTTGCATTGTCGCATACTGTTATTACAAAGTCAAAATCGATATCTTGATATTCTAAAACGTTATTAGAGGTATGACTTGAAATATCAATTCCATCTTCTTTCATCGTTGCAATGGCTTTGGGATTCACACCATGTGTTTCTACACCAGCACTATACACTTCTACTTTGTCTCCTCCAAATTGTTGTAAATACCCATGTGCAATTTGACTGCGACAAGAATTTCCAGTACAAAGGACTAAATTTTTCTTTTTCATATTTTAAACGAATAACCAAATGATATTAATGATTGTGAATTTAGGATCAAAACCAAAAAATAATTGTAAAGCCACTAAAGAAGTGTAATTATATTTGGTTTTTTATATTTTATAACAAATTATTTCATACGCAGAAATTTAACAACAGCCTGAACCCGGCGTACAACAAGATGATTTTTCAGATGAAGGTTTTTGTGCAAAAACTGTTATACTAAAAATTCCTGTCGTGCCAATTTTAAAGGATTGTATTTGTTCAACACTCAAATAGTTTTTTAATATATCGTCAGGGATAACAATTGGCTTTTCCTTTTGAATTGTAATATTTTCAAAGCCATTTGATTTGATTAGTTCTAAATAAACTTCTTTTTGAATAGCCCCCGATACACATCCGGCATACATTTCTGCATCTTTTCTCAATCCATCTGGCAGAGCTCCTTCTAAAACAACATCGCTAATACTAAAATGACCCCCTGGTTTCAAAACTCTAAATATGTCTTTGAATACACCATCTTTATTAGGCACAAGGTTTAAAACACAATTACTTACAATAACATCAGCCACATTTGCTGTAATAGGCATATGTTCAATATCACCTTCACGAAATTCTACATTATTAAACCCTCTTACTTCTGTATTCATTCTGGCGCGCTCAATCATTTTTGGCGTAAAATCTACCCCTATCACTTTTCCTGTTTCGCCGGTTTCGTGTCTCGCAATAAAACAATCATTACCGGCCCCACTTCCCAAATCTACTACTACATCTCCTTTTTTAATTTTTGCAAATTGCGTAGGCAATCCACATCCCAAACCTAAATCAGCATCTGCATTGTATCCTTTCAATGCAGTGTAATCATCACTCATGATGTTATATATTTCAGTAGAGCATTCTCCTGCACCACAACAAGATGACATGTTTGTTTCCTTATCCTGTAAGGCAATCTCGCTATACTTTTCTTTTACAATTTGTTTTAATTCTGCTTCTGTTTTCATAATCTTATACTTAGTTTTTAATATCGTAATATACCGATTGAATAAGTCAAAAAAATCAACAACACTTACTCTTATTCACAGCAACCTTATCAAACATCTTAACAATTAACGAACTTGCTTTTGACCATTCTTTTTCATCAAGACAATAACAAACTGAAGTACCTTCAATTTCTCCCTTAATTAATCCAACCTCTTTGAGTTCTTTTAAATGTTGTGATACTGTGCTTTGAGAAATGGGTAATTCATCGACAATGTCTCCACACACACATGATTGTTTTTTCAATAGTAGTTGAATGATTGCAATTCTTGCTGGATGTGCCAAAGCTTTTGCATATTTGGCAATATCCAATTCCATTTTTGTGTAGTCTATTGTTTTTGTAATTCCCATTTAATCGTAATATTACGATGATTATTTTATTCAAAAAAATATTTCTAAAACTGATATGATTTAGAACAAAAAATCGCTTTGTGAATAGTGAAAATTCGATCGAAAAACGACCATAACTTCTTGTTTTTCATTTAGTTATACTATTTCCCGATACAAAACTTACTAAAAATATAATCAAGCTTATCTTCACTGGTTACCTCTCCGGTGATCTCTCCGAGGTGATATAAACAGGTTCTGATTTCAATGGCTAGCAGATCGCCCGGAAGATTTTCTTGTAAGCTATTTGATACATTTTGTAACGACTCCTCTATTTTTTTTAATGCATCCACATGGCGAACATTCGTCACCAAACATTGATCATCTGAAACCGTTTGATCAACCACAGAATCGTACAAACGGTCTTTTAAAATATCGACATTGGATTTATCTTTGGCCGAGATGAAAATCAAATTTTCAATTCCTTGAAATTTAGTTTTCCAATTTCCCAATTGATCAACTTTGTTTGCAATCGGAATGATGTGATGTTTATGTTCTACCTCCATTTCTTGAAGTGTTTCACAAACAGATGATTCCGTTTCTGTTTCTACATCAAACAAATAAATAACCCGATCAGCCGTTCGCATTTTTTCCATGCTTCGAACAATGCCCTCATGCTCAATACGATCATTTGCATTTGATCGGATTCCTGCAGTGTCAATCAAACGAAATCGAATTCCATGAATATTCAATCCCTCCTCAATCGTATCTCTTGTTGTTCCTGCAATTTCACTTACGATAGCTCTTTCTTCATTGAGCAATGCATTGAGTAAAGTCGATTTTCCTGCATTCGGCTTACCAATCAATGCCACGGAAACTCCTTGCTTGATTACATTGCCTAATTTGAACGAATTCAATAGATCCACAACCATGATTTGAGCATCATATAGCATCTTCTTAAATGCAGAACGGTCTGCAAACTCAACATCCTCCGTTGCAAAATCCAATTCCAGTTCAATCAAAGATGCAAACTGGATGAGCTGTTCTCGCAATAATTGTAATGCATTTGAAAACCCTCCGCGTAAATTATGTAAGGCGGTTTTATGTGCTGCTGCTGTTCCTGCATCGATCATATCTGCAACAGATTCTGCTTGCGTTAGATCAAGCTTACCATTCAAAAATGCACGCTGCGTGAATTCTCCCGGCTTAGCCAATCGAGCGCCCAGCTCACAACAAGACTGAATTATTTGTTCCAGCACAAATGGACTTCCATGTCCGCTTATTTCAACGGTGTCCTCTCCGGTATAACTTTTTGGTCCTTTGAATAATGAAACCAAAACCTCATCCAAATCCTTCCCTTGATGTTTCAATAAGCCGAAATGAATGGTATGTGATTTCTTTAATTGAAGTTCCTTTCCTAGCATCATTTGATCAGCAATTTCCCATGCTTTTTTTCCACTGATACGAATTACGCCGATGGCTCCCACACCCGGTGGAGTAGCCAATGCAACAATCGTATCATCCCATCCCAATAACTTATTCATGGCTCAAAGTTACCTGAAAGCAAAAGCTTCTTAAAAATTATATTCTGCGATAACGAACCTGATAGTTCGAGTGTTCATTCATGTATAGGTTTTCGAACTAATTAAAGGAATGCATGGCCAGTATCCTGATGATAAATTTTCACGTGGAGCAGTAAAAACTAAAACATGTTGAAATGAACAAGAAATTAAGTTGAAAATAACATTGCATTGGTTCGAACCCGGTTCGAACCAAAACTTTGCTGAAAACAACACTAAATTCAGTTGAAAAATGCAAGCAATTTTCTTTGCTCGAATGTTGTATTATCAAAAGTCATTTGTTGATTTCTTTAGCTTGATCTAAAGAACCGAACCTAAGAAAAATCAAGGTCGAAATAAAACTCCCAGTGATACGCATAAAAAAACCTCTCAGCAATGAGAGGTTTGGTAAGAAATATTAAAAGCTTAATCGGAAACAACCCAAGTAATCGGCTGTCTTTTATATGAAATCACATTCCTTCCGTTTTGAATAGCTGGCGTCCATTTACCGGATTTCTTGATAACGCGCACAGACTCCTGTTCCATTCCATAACCGTGACTGGTTTCTGCCTGCACATCACTCACTGATCCATCCTTTGCCACTACAAATCGAACAATTACGGTGTATTGTCCGGGTGATGCACCATTGCTACCGGGAACTTCAGAGTCCAGATTATTAGTTAGAAATCTAGTCCAACCATTTCTTCCACCGGGAAACTCCGCTTCAACTTCTACCTTGGTGAAGATTCTATTTTCATCGTCATCTTTGGGTAATTCTACCGCATTCGAGTTATCTTCAATAGGTGCCTGAACAACCTGATTGGTATTGTCAGTTTCAACTGTTTTGGTTGAGATGACTTGATCTTCCTTGATTTCTTCAATCTTCTCATCCGGCTTTACCTCTTCATCTTTCACAATTTTTGGAGGCGTAAACTTGATTTGTTTTACTTCCGGAGGTGGTGGTGGAGTGGGTGGTGGTGGCGGCGGTGGCGGCGGTGGTTCATCCTTTTTAACTTCTGCCATTTGTGTATCGAGCACATCGATATCTTCTTGTTCCATGTTATTTTTCATAACATTGGCTAAAACAGTTCCCAAGAAAATCAATAAAATCAGTGATCCCGTAACAACCAAAGATTTTATCAACCTTGTGTTGTACGTTTTACGAAGCTCATAGGCGCCATAAGATTTGTTCTTGCCATCAAATATGATGTCAAGCAAATCAGCGTTTAAAATTTTATTTATATCCATAAATATTCTGTTTCACTTGAAGTTAAGAAAGTACCAAAGCTTATTGAATACCGTTTGCCTCCTCTGTTTTTTGAATCAGCAAGGCTTCAGTATCTGTGATGTCAACCTCGGCATAGTGTCCAGGAGGAATGTTACAAATACTCATTTCATCAAGAATATCGATGGCATTTTTAAACGTTGATGATTTATCGGATTTGATGATATACATCAAATCATCAATGGGGGTAGCCTTCTTTTTTTCAACGATAATGTCTCGAATTTGCTTGAATGTGGTGCTTTTGAATTGTTCGCTCAATCTATTGGGGTCAAGTTGACCAAAATAATAATATACCTGATCAGCTTTTCCTAAAAGAATAGTCATCGCACCGGATTGTTTCACCTTAATTTGTTGTGTGCTGTCATCATCTTTGGGTTCATTCATATTCATGGCCGTTGACTGACTCATGGTTGTAGTGAACACGAAAAAGGTGATCAACAAAAAGCCGAGATCAACCATGGGTGTTAGATCCACACGGGTTGATAATTTTTTTCCTTTTTTGACGCCGGGGCCTTTCTTATGACCGCCACCCGACGAGGTATCCATTTCTGCCATGGCTATCGGATTGTTTTTTTATGTTAATCGTTTTTTGGTGGATTCAGGTATAACTCTGATCCTACAGGAACGGCTTCTCCGTTGGTTACGATTCTGAATTTATAAAGTTCGTTCTTCTTAAATGCAACTTTGATTTGTTTGAATGCAGGATATAACGCTGCGTTATCTCCTTTAATCAGCATCATCTCCTGGAGTTGACGCTGATCGGAACCCGCATAAACATTGGTAATACTTCTGACCCAATCAATCATTTCGTTGTTGCTGGTATCACAAGGAATACCGGGCATTTTTGCGGCAGGTATTTCTGTTGATAAATTCAATGATGATTTGATTTGATTCAGCGGTAAGCCTATGAAAGCAGATTTATTCCATTTGGATAATTCAGCAGGAGTTAGATTTAAGCCTTTAGTAACATTTATATTCTTCAGAATTTCTTCTTTCTTAATTTCATCTCCCAACATCAAAAAAACCTTCCCTTCTTTTGTTAAAGTAACTAAGATGGATTTATCCGGGGCTGCTTTAGCTGAAATTGAATTCGGTGGTGTAACTGCCAAAACCTCCGGGGGTTTTTGTTTGGTAGCAAGAATGAAGAAAGACAACAACAGAAAAGCCACATCGCACATCGCCGTCATATCGATGGAGGTGCTTTTGCGTGGAACTTTTACTTTGGGCATTCTATAATAATTTAAATATGGTTTGTCTGATGAAATGTTTATTCAGATTCCACAAATTATTTGTACTGGGAAGCAAATGATTGTGTGAGGGTGAAACCTGATTCGTCGATGCCATAAGTGATCGCATCGATTTTGGTGGTGAAAATGTTGTAGAAAATAATCGCAAATGCAGAGGTACCGATTCCCAAAGCAGTATTGTACAATGCTTCAGAAATACCTACTGATAGTTTACTTGCAGCTGCTCCGCCACCACTGTCTTCACCCAAAGCAGAGAATGAACGAATCATACCCAATACAGTTCCCAATAGTCCCAACAAGGTTGCTACAGAAGCAATGGTTGAAAGGAATACGAGGTTTTTCTCCAGCATAGGTAATTCGAGTGATGTAGCTTCTTCCACTTCTTTTTGAATAGCCAATACTTTTTGCTCAGTGGTTAGCTCATTATTATTCATCATTTCTTTGTAACGATGTAAACCAGCTTTCATCACATTACCCACTGAACCTTTTTGTTTGTCGCATTCTGCGATAGCGGCATCAACATTCTTATTGGCAAGATGAAACTGTACTTTACGAACAAAATCACCATTGCTACCTGTTCCAGATGCTTTATTGATAGTTAGCATACGCTCAACCACAAATGTGATCATCGTTAAAAAAGATCCAATCAAGATAGGGACAATGATACCACCTAGATACATTTTGCTTAATGCTGTTTTGGGCGCATCTCTTTCAGGCCAGAAACCACCGTTCTCTCCGCCTGCACCAAAATTGGAAGGGGCTCCAAGCACAAACCTCCAAATAGCATATCCTGCTACTAAACATAATACAGGTGCAAGGAGTGAAATAATGTTGTTAGAAGATTTTGCTTGATTAGAAGCTGGTTTTGCGGCGGTTTTCGTTTCTGCCATGACAAACGTTTTTTGGGTTTTAAAAGCTGTTTAATTATTTTCAAAGCAACGCATTTGTGTTGGTTTGAAATGAGTCGACAAGTTAATCAAAATTGACTATTCGCCAATTTTCACAGGAAAAAATTAACCATAATAACATAGACCTTGGAAAAAATGTGGATTATTCATGCCTCAATGCAACAATCGGTTCCAAACGAGATGCCTTGTAAGCTGGATAAAGTCCGGCCAGCAATCCAACCAAAAAACAAACGATTATTCCCGCAATCACCCAGCCCCAAGGAATGATCAATCCGGTTTTCAAAAGAATAGCCACTACATTTCCGAGTGCGATCCCAGCAATGATTCCTGTTATAGCTCCCATCAAGCTGATCAGTATCGACTCATATAAAAACTGTGCACGAATGGTCGTACTCTTTGCACCCAGTGCTTTGGCAAGTCCAATTTCTTTGGTACGTTCATTCACGGCTACCAGCATAATGTTCATGAGTCCAATAGCCGCAGCAATCAAGGTAATAAACGCTATTCCGATGGTTCCTTTTTCCAGGAAACTCAAATTCTTTAACAATGCCTCCGCAATGCTGTCACTTTTATCAATATAAAAATTATCGGCATCTGTAACCTGTAAATGCCTGATCGGACGAAAAACGGCAGTAGCTTCTCCGATGGCAGCGTTCATTCTTTTTAGATCTGCTACTTTCACCGCTAAATTATAAGATCCTCCTGAAGCAAAAATCCGACGCACATTTTGGTGACTGGTAACTATGATTTTACTGGTGTTGAAAAAAGCACTGGAACCCTTGTCTTCCAATATTCCAACTACGCGGTATGGAACATGATCCACTCTTATAATCGCATCCAATGCTTTTATGTGCGCATCCGGAAATAATTTTTCTGCAACTCCATATCCAATCATACAAATATTTGTACCAGATCGCACTTCCGATTCTGTAAGATTTCTACCGTACTCCAGTTTATATCCATTCAACTCCAGATAGTTTTCGTCACCGCCAAATACACTCACATCCGGATTGGTTTTTTTATTGGAGGTATTGACTACGATATTGTTTGGACCACGTAACGCAATGCTCACTTTGGTGTCGGGAAAACGATAACGATCACGAAACAACCGGGTTTCCAATACGCTGATAGGCATCCCGGTGTTGGAGGCTTTATCTGCCAATTCTTTTCTGGAGGATTTGGTTGCTTTTGAACGACTTCGGTGCCCGATTTGCATAGAGCGCTCTTTGTATCGAATACTGAACGCATTGGAGCCCATGGTCGAGAAACTGCTGGTCAAACTATTGCTCGCAGCTTGGATTGCGGTGATGATGAGAATGAGCGCAAAAATACCAAGTGCAATGATTATAACGGTAATGCTAGTACGCAGACGATTACCGTTGATGTTTTTCCAGGAAAGCGATAAGATGTCTGCGAATGTCATGGATGATTTACTCACTCAAAGATAGGAATCAAGTGAGAATGAACAGATAATGACGATCAGTGATAAAGCCAGCCGATGATCAATTCAGGGTAAATACCAATGATCAATACCAGTATTATGCCAATAACTAACCAGATTTTGAACGAAGCCGAAACATTTATCATAAGCGATTTATGTTCTGTTGATTCTTTAAAATACATGGCTTGAATTACCCGGAAATAATAATATGCACTCACCGCCGCCAATAAAACAGCCACGATAACGAGCCAGAATAATTGTCCATACTCCACCGTTGCCATCAACAACATGAACTTACTTTGGAAGCCGGCGGTCAAAGGAATTCCAGTAAGTGAACATAAAAACACAACACCGGCGAGCGCAACAGTTGGCTGTTGTTTGGCCAATCCATTAAAACCATCAATGGTATAATCTTCCATTCGGCTAAGTATTGCAAATAAGCCAATGGTTGCAACACTATAAGAAGCGCTATATAACAATAACCCTTCTTTCGCACGATCATTCAAAGCAAAAATGGCTAACATCATAAATCCGGCTTGTGCGATACTCGAATAAGCCAACATACGCTTTACGCTTTGTTGAAATACGGCGGTGATGTTTCCAAAAAACAGTGTCGCGGCAGTGATCAACGCAACTATTAGTTGCCATTGCGCATGAATCGCACCGAAACTATTTTCAAACAAACGAATGAAAGCTACAAAGCCTGCAGCTTTTACTACTGTGCTCATGAATGCCGTAAACACGGTAGGTGCCCCATCATAAACATCCGGCGTCCAGAAATGAAAAGGCGCGGCCGACACTTTAAATGACAAAGCAATCAGTGTAAAAATTAAACCGACGGCAGTAAAAACAGACATCGGTCCGGACCCTATAGATAACTTATCCAAATAAAAACTGGCCAATGGATTCCCTCCATATAAAAATGCAATACCCATCAACATAATACCCGTAGAAAAAGCGCCCATCAGGAAATATTTCAGGGCCGCTTCGTTGCTTTTTAAATTTCGTTTGTCGCTTCCCGTTAGTATGTATAACGGAATCGACAT
>JBILCT010000284.1:0-2708 GCA_044353025.1 Ferruginibacter sp.
ACCTCTTATTTGTGGACGGTTCCTGCGAATATGAACATTTTAAATGGACAGGGAACAGATAGCATAACGGTTACGTTTGACTCCGGATTTGTTTCTTCCACATTAAAGGTTAGAGCGGTTTCCAACTGCTACTCAAGTGCAGATAGAAGTTTGAACATTACTGCAATCCCATATGCAACACCGGGGGTTGTTTCCGGCCCGGCAAATCCTTGCGCGTATATTAACATTGAAACCGAAGCAACCTATACGATTCGTAAAGTAACCGGAGCTACCGGTTATCTATGGACGATGCCAACCGGAGCTACCATTATCGATCATCCGGGCGGTGCAGGTACAAATGACACGATTATTACCGTTCAATTTGCTACCAATTTTGCAACGGTAGACACCATCAAAGTTCAAAGCACCGGATGTAACAACAGCATTCCACGTGCGTTGATCATCAGAAAAGCTGCGCCACAACCACCTGTTGCCATCTCTGGACCGGTGAATATTTGTACGCAATTCAGCAATACAACCAGCAGTTCTGATACGGTGATCTATCGAATCAATGCAGTTACTAATGCAAGTGGTTATACCTGGGTGTTGCCCAGAAATTGTAGCACGGCAGGGTCATTGACAACCACGGATACATTCCTGGTTGTCACCTTTGATGCTGAATTTACACAGGGCTCTATTGGTGTAAGAAGCAATAGTTACTGCGGAACCAGCACCATTCGTAATCTGTCTGTGAGCAAAGTAGCTGCAGCAACGCCTGGAGCTATGCAGAAATCATTTATACCAAGTGTTGCAGCGATTACCAATGTTTCCGGTATGACTACCGATACATTGCGCATTCGAAAAGTGAATCTGGCCACTGGCTATGATTGGTCGTTGCGCACAGGTTCAAACGCTACCATTACCCACTTGAATGCAAGTGGAGTAAATGATACAGCCATCGTGGTTAATTTACAAACAGGTTTTGTCCGTGATACCGTTGTGGTAAGGTCACTCACTTCACCATGCGGCATTAGTGGAGCCCGCACCGTAATTCTTACTGCGATTGCACCACCTGTTGCCATTACTTCTATTTCAGGTAATAATAGTCCTTGTTCCGGTGATACCATCACCTATACAGCTTCTGTTGCGTCTCCATCTGTTGGACAGACTGCAGCAGTTTCTGTTCGCTGGACTGCGCCTGCCAATACGCAAATTGTAAGTACAAATGGAGATTCAACTGTGATTGGTCTTCGCATTTTATCCGGATTTGCCGGCGGAAATTTGTCTGCAAGAACGGTAAGTGCTTCCGGTACACTATCCTCCACATCAAGCAGTATCTTGCTTAAATTCGGCGCTATCACCCCAACGTCTATCACGCAGCGGGTTTCTGTTTACACCGGTTGTGTAGGGGATACCATGAGTTATACCGTGTCTGCACCTGCTGCTTCTGCAAATCAGGCAGCAACGCAGACATATCGTTGGACTTTGCCGGCGAATACTTCCATTTATTCAGCTAATTCAGACAGTTCCAAGATAGTTTTACAATTCAACACAGGGTATGCCGGTGGAAATATTTGGGTTCGTGCTCAAACGGCTTGTGGTGTTTTGAGTGGCATTCGTTCGCTTGCACTTACCGCACCGAAATCGGCTCCTATGCCAACCGCCATCGCGGCTGCAACGGGTAATTTCTATGTGGGATGCAGTTCAGATTCTCTAGAGTTTACCACAAGTACTCCTTCACCTACTGCCAGTCAGGAGGCCATTGACATATATCGTTGGACCATTCCTGCGAACGCTCAAATCAAGGCAGGCAACACAGACAGCAGTTCGATTTGGATTAAGTTCAATGCGGGCTTTTCAGGTGGTACGTTAAGTGTACGCGGCCAAACGGCTTGTGGTGCTTTTGGATCAACACGATCTGCAAGCGTTTACAGAGCTGGTACACCAACACCAAACGCCATCATTGCACGCTCTGGTAACTACCGCGCATGTGTAGGAGATACCATTACTTACCGAGTAAATGTAGCTGCTCCCAATAGTCAGCAACAAGCGGCTACAGTGTATCGCTGGACGATTCCAGCTAATACAACCATTATGAATGCAGCGGCCGATAGCTCATCTGTTCGCTTGGAGATGTTGACTGGTTTTGCAGGGGGCTCATTATCTGTACGCGGACAAACCACGTGCGGATTGCTTGGGACTGCCAAAACCGTAAACCTGGTTGATACCGCTTGTCCATCTTCGCGTTTTGCCCGTTTGAACAACTTATTGAATCAAAATGCTTCAATAAAAATCATCCCCAATCCAAACCGAGGAAGCTTTGCACTTCGCATACAGTTACCGGGTCAACAAGCCGAAAAAGGGTTGCTGGAGTTGTTGGATGCTCGTGGCATGCGGGTAGGGTCTCAGGAAATAACCTTGTATTCCGGACAAACCATTTCCAGTATATGGGATCAGAAAATGCTTCGTCCAGGTATTTATTGGATCCGTTTCCGGAATGGGCGTTATCAGATTGCAGAAAAAATGCTGGTTCAATAAAACTTAACATTGAATCCCTGACTCTATATCTTATTGGTTTTCAGGGGGAATTCGAAAGAATTCCCTTTTTTCTTTTAATAATGACCAAGCTCATACCTAAAAAATCCTCGTTTTGCTTTGAATTCAAAAAAGGGGTTTATAGCTTTGCAACGCAGTTTGTTTAATTGGCTGCATAAGTAATCCACCCATCC
>JBILCT010000285.1:0-2701 GCA_044353025.1 Ferruginibacter sp.
GCTTTCTCCATTCACATTGTATGTGTTTTTACTTGGATCGTGTTGTTGAGACATATTTTTTTACGTTTTGGAGCACAAAATTAGGTAAATCAAACGATTGAAAAATGTTTGTTTAACTGAGTTTGGTTAGGGGAATTTGAAGAATAGACAATACAATTATCGCAACTAATTAGATTTAAAATGAGCTTGGAATGACTCATTAAAACAGCATGCGATTCAGAAAAAATTCTCTGATATTTTGTGGGAATATTAAGTAAAAAAACAACTTCCAACCATCCGTCAAATTGAATGGAAATATATCAACGTAGATCAACCACCTCTACTCCTTTGTATTTTTTTACATCAAAAACAAAAGATTGATCAGGGATAACAGTTGCTGAGTTCAGATTACTGATGCTGTAAGTGTAACGATTTCCAGATTTTTCAAATACTTTAGTCACATAAATCATCGCCTTGTCTATGTGTAGCAATACCTTGTGAAAGGGTTTATTCTTATCAATGGGAGTCAACTCAATTTCTTGGTATTTTTTTGATCCATTTTTTACTTCTCCGTTGAGTTTATACAAGAAATCTTTGTCGTAGAAATTAGTAAATAATTTCTGGGGAGTGATTGAGTTTGCCGTTGGATCCAGTCTCGTAATGGTAACTTCATTGGCTCCTTTTTCATAAGTCCAAATATTGGTTCCGTCGGAAAATATTTCTTGTCCGGGAACATTGATTTTATATTTCATTCCCTTCATCAGCACCGTTCCCGTCTTGGAACCCATGCTTTTCCCATTTGCATTTTCGATTTGCAGTAAAAAATTCGCCTGAAATGATTTAAAGCCTTTGAACTTTGTACTTATTCCGTCTAGTATCGTTTTTGCAGCCGCATCTGATTTAGTTAGTCCATTCTTTGGTTGTGCCATCGAAAAAATGAATAACCCAATTCCCAATAATAATAAGATTGCTTTCTTCATGTTTATCCTCTTTTGCAGTTTGAATTCAAAGATTCCCACTTTTTAAAATTACAACAATCCAATTCCTATTGGAGTAATTGATTCAAACCAATTTTCGCCCGCGAAGATAATGCATACAAAGGTTGTTTACGTTAACAAAAAGGCAAGATTATGTGATAATTTCAACCACGACCACATGGGCTTTTCGTTATTTTTGCGACTATGGGAAAAGCTTCGGGTGAAACACCCCTCATGCAACAACATCAGGCTATCAAAGCCAAATATCCGGATGCCATTCTGCTGTTTCGTGTTGGCGATTTTTATGAAACCTTTGGTCAGGATGCTATTCATGCAGCTCGTGTGCTGGGTATCACCCTCACTAAAAGGAATAATGGAAGCGCATCCGCATTGGAACTGGCCGGATTTCCTCATCATTCGCTGGACACCTATTTGCATAAACTGGTAAAAGCCGGATTCCGTGTAGCCATTTGTGACCAACTTGAAGATCCTAAAGCAGCAAAAGGCATCGTTAAGCGTGGCGTTACAGAATTGGTAACTCCCGGTGTTGCAACCAACGATAAATTACTCGAACACCAAAGCAATAATTTCCTGGCAGCCCTTCATACCGAAGGCACTTTAACCGGATTGGCTTTTCTGGATATTTCAACCGGAGAGTTTTTTCTGGCACAGGGCAATGCAGAATATGCAGATAAACTTCTGCAAAACTTACAACCTGCCGAAGTCATATTTGCCCGTCCGCACCTCTCCATATTCCGCGAACAATATGGAACCGGTTATTTTACCTACACCCTGGATGAATGGATTTTTTCTGAAACCTATGCTACTGAAAACTTACTCAAACATTTTGGCACGCATAGCTTGAAAGGCTTCGGTGTTGCTGAAATGCAGGCCGGAATTACTGCTGCCGGTGCCATTCTGCATTACCTAAAAGAAACCGAACATCCCCATCTTCAGCATATCACATCCATTCAACCAATCCTGCGTGAAGAACATCTTTGGATGGACCGGTTTACGATGAGAAATCTCGAATTGATATCTAATAACGAGGAAGCACAAACGCTTTTCAAGACCATCAATCAAACGGTATCTCCCATGGGTGGAAGATTAATGAAGCGATGGATGTTGATGCCACTCAATCAGATTCGGGTGATCCATGAAAGACTGAATTCGGTTGAGTTCCTAGTCAACGAATCTGAACTTCGAGATTTGTTGTTACAATCGCTCAAACAGGCAGGAGACGTGGAACGATTGGCTGCGAAAATCCCACTGCGAAAAATAAACCCACGCGAAATCTGGCAAATTGAACGAGGATTAAAACAGGCCGAATCAATCAAATCACTTTGCATGAATGCGCAGCATGAATACCTGCGCCGTTTGAGTGATACACTTCAACCTTGTTTGCATTTGCAGGAAAAAATCAGAAATACACTCATTGAAAATCCGCCGGTTCAAATCAATAAAGGTGGCGTTATTGCAGATGGCATTCATGAAGAATTAGATCAACTTCGGAAAATTTCCAGTGGAGGCAAAGAGTATCTGCTGGAGATTCAACACCGCGAAGCCACTGAAACCGGAATCTCATCCCTAAAAATAAGTTACAACAATGTATTTGGATATTATTTGGAAGTGACCAACGTACATAAATCCAAAGTGCCTGCCAGTTGGATACGTAAGCAAACGCTCACCACTGCAGAAAGATACATCACCCCTGAACTGAAGGAATATGAAGAGAAAATATTAGG
>JBILCT010000287.1:0-2700 GCA_044353025.1 Ferruginibacter sp.
GGGCGGAGCATTTCGTTTTTCCTTGACTTTTTCTCCCTTTTTTGTCAAGAAAAAAGGGATGGTCTCCGCGGCCAAGAAGCGGGAAGAAATTCACAAAGAGAAATATAATAATCGCGAACAAGCTCAAATAAGAGCATCATGGTATTCATTCAATCATGTGCATCAAAGTTCAAGACAGCATGGATGATGATTTGGCACACTACTATGCTTAAATAGAGCAAATAAACCATGATGTATTCAGAACAGCGATGTGCGGGTAGCCCGGAAAAACGGGCGGAGCATTTCGTTTTTTCTTGACTTTTTCTCCCTTTTTTGTCAAGAAAAAAGGGATGGCCTCCGCGGCCAAGAAGCGGGAAGAAATTCACAAACAGAAATATAATAACAGCGAACTAGCTCAAATAAGAGCATCATAGTTTTCATTCAATCATGTGCATCAAAGTTCAAGACAAATGGACTATGATTATCTGATGAAATGATGGATTGTGGTTGATTGGACGGTTCACTTCCATAGCGAACAAAAAACGAAGCCTTTAGGCATATTCTACTCATACGCGCAAAGCCGAATCAACATGTTTTGAGTTGTTGGATGCTTAATGTGAATCACAAAAAAAGCCACCGGATTTCCGGTGGCTTTTGATAATACGATCGAAATATTAGTAACGATACATGTCAGACTTGAATGGACCAACCTTAGGAATACCCAAGTATTCAGATTGTGCATCAGTCAATGTATCCAACACCACACCAATTTTGGCGAGGTGTAAACGTGCTACTTTTTCATCCAAATGTTTTGGAAGCACATATACTTTGTTCTCATATTTTTCAGCGCTGGTCCAAAGTTCAATTTGAGCCAGTGTTTGGTTTGTGAATGAATTACTCATCACAAAACTTGGGTGACCGGTAGCGCAACCCAGGTTCACCAATCGGCCTTCAGCCAATACAATCACATCTTTTCCTTCGATGTTGTAAAGATCAACCTGAGGCTTGATGGTGTCTTTGGTATGACCATAGTTATTGTTCAACCAAGCCATGTCAATTTCAATATCGAAGTGTCCGATATTGCAAACAATAGCTTTGTCTTTCATTGAACGGAAATGAGATTCTGTGATCAAATCACGGCAACCGCTGGCAGTTACTACGATATCCGCTTCTTTCACCGCATCCGCCATTTTCTTCACTTCAAATCCGTCCATAGCTGCTTGTAAAGCACAGATTGGATCGATTTCGGTAACGATTACACGAGCACCTGCACCACGTAAACTCAAGGCAGAACCTTTTCCTACGTCTCCGTACCCACCTACAACAGCTACTTTACCAGCCATCATAACATCAGTAGCACGACGAATCGCATCCACCAAAGATTCTTGGCAACCGTATTTGTTGTCGAATTTAGATTTGGTAACTGAATCGTTAACATTGATTGCAGGAATTGGTAAAGTACCGTTTGCCATACGCTCGTACAAACGATGTACACCCGTGGTTGTTTCTTCACTCAAACCTTTGATATTGATAACCAGTTCAGGGTATTTGTCAAAAACAATATTGGTAAGATCACCACCATCATCCAAAATCATGTTCAAAGGACGATCAGCGCCACCGAAGAACAAAGTTTGTTCAATACACCAATCAGCCTCTTCGATGGTTTGTCCTTTCCAAGCAAACACCCCAATTCCTGCAGCAGCAATCGCAGCAGCGGCGTGATCTTGCGTAGAGAAGATATTGCAGCTGCTCCATTTAACTTCAGCACCCAGTTCAACCAAAGTTTCGATCAAAACTGCAGTTTGAACAGTCATGTGTAAGCAACCCGCAATGCGCGCTCCTTTCAAAGGTTGTTTTCCGGCATACTCTTCGCGGATAGCCATCAGACCGGGCATTTCGGCCTCTGCCAATCTGATTTCTTTGCGGCCCCATTCGGCCAAGCTGATGTCTTTTACCTTGTTTTTCAAGGAAAAGTCGATAGATGATAATGTAGTAGACATTTTAGAATGATTTAGAAGTCAAAATTAGAAATTATGGAATGATTTTCTAAGTTTAATTTATAAATAAGGATAAAATCATTCAATAAGGTATATTTGAAGAATTAAAATGAAAATTATGGCTAGAAAATCTGTTCAAAAAGAAGAATCTACTGTACAGCAAATCACCATGGATACCATTGATGTGGAAATCCTGAAATGTTTGCAGGATAATGCCCGATCAACAGTGAAGGAAATCGCGGAGAAAGTTCATTTGAGTACAACCCCGGTGCACGAAAGAATCAAAAGAATGGAGCAGCAAGGGATCATTCGACAATATGCTACCTTATTGGATCACAATAAAGTGAAAAAAGGATTGATGGTCATCTGCTATGTTTCACTCAAGGCACACAGTAAAAATGCCGGTTCGAAATTTATTCAATCCATTCACGCACTCCATGAAGTAATTGAATGTTACAACATCAGTGGAGAATTTGATTTCATGCTCAAAGTGGTTTCAGAAAATATGGACAGCTACTATGATTTCCATGTCAATCGATTGAGTCAGATTGAAAATATGGGGCATGTGCAAAGTGTATTTGTGATGGGCGTGATCAAACAAACACATCGACTCATCTGGTAATTTACACGATAGGGACGATTTGTCTTTCCATAACATAGTCGTTCATAAAAAAACCGTTCCCGATATCAATGTCTTCGGTACTGATTATTTCAAATCCTAGTT
>JBILCT010000286.1:0-2700 GCA_044353025.1 Ferruginibacter sp.
TATTGATCACCCGTGAAACCATACAGGAAATTCAGTCCCGCATCGATATTGTTGATGTGATCACCGGTTTCGTGAAATTAAAAAAACGCGGATCTTATTATTTGGGCAATTGTCCATTTCACCACGAAAAAACACCTTCCTTCACTGTTACACCAAGCAAAGAGATTTTTAAATGTTTCGGTTGTGGAAAAAGCGGTAATGCGATTGGTTTTTTAATGGATCATGAAAAATACAGCTATGTGGAAACGCTACACTGGCTGGCAGCTCGCTATAATATCTCCATTGAAGAAACAGAATCTACTCCCGAGCAGAAAGCTTTTTTCCAAGCGAGTGACAGTCTGTTTGCCATCAATCATTTTGCCCGGGATTTTTTTAGTAACCAATTGTATGAAAATGAACTGGGAACTGATATCGCACTACCCTACTTACAGGAACGTGGATTTCGAAACGAGATCATTGAAAAATTCCAAATCGGTTACGATCCGGATCAGCGAGATTTATTTGCTAATGCTGCTTTAAAAAATCAATATCAACAGGATTGGTTATTAAAAACAGGGTTGGTAGTACAGCGTGATGGACAATTGATTGATAATTATCGAGGCAGAATCATCTTTCCCATTCATAATCAAAGTGGAAAAGTAGTTGGATTTGGAGCTAGGGTTATAAAGACCAATGATAAGTCGCCCAAATACATCAATACACCGGAAAATGAACTGTATTCAAAAAGTAAAATTTTATACGGTTTATATTTCGCCAAAACTGCCATCGATCGATTGGATGAGTGCTTGCTGGTAGAGGGATACACGGATGTAGTAAGTTTGAATCAGGCGGGTATTGAAAATGTGGTTGCCAGTGGTGGTACGGCACTTACGGTTGATCAACTTCGTTTAATTAAAAAATTCACCAAGAACTTAACGATTTTGTACGACGGCGACGGAGCCGGTGTAAAAGCTGCATTAAGGGGATTGGATCTGGCCATCGAAGAAGGTTTACAAGTAAGATTGGCGTTGATTCCGGATAATGAAGACCCAGATAGTTATGTTCGAAAATTGGGTGCTGAAAGTTTTAGGGATTTCATCCAAAAAGAAAAAAAGGATTTCATTTTATTTCAATTAGGCGTCGCACTCCGCGAGCCCAACCCCGACTCCAATCATAAGGCCAAACTTGTTCAGCAAATGGCGGAAACTATTTCCAAACTGAACAAGTCAGAAGAGTTCACACGCAGACAGGATTATATCAAGCAGGTGGCAGAAATGCTCAAAATTGAAGAAGATGGATTGAATGCTTTGGTCAACAAATTCATTCGGGAGAAAATTCAAAAAGAACAGCAAAAAATTGCAAGGGATCAACCAGAAATGCCTGATTCCGAACCATTTCCTGATTTGGAATTAACTGAAATCGGTCAACTCACCCAACCAGATGAGCCACATGAAAAAGCTTTGATTGGTTCCTTACTCGAATTTGGGAACAAACCATGGGATGATCATCAAAATGTAGCAGCATTCATCATTACACAAGTCACAGAATTAGGATTGGATCAACAATTTTCTTCTCCTCTATTGCAAAAAATTTATCTTTTATACTGTGAGATGCATTTATCCGGACTTAATACCGACTCAAAAGAATTTTTATACCATGAAGATCAGGAGGTCAGCAAAATAGCTGTTGATTTATTACAGGAACCTGAACAAATCAGTCCAAACTGGAGTCGAAAATACGAAGGGAAAATTCTTAGCCGAGAAGATTTATACCGTGAGGAAATCTCTTCTGTTTTAATTTATTTACAGCTCCGTAAAATAAAAAAACTGATCGTAGAAAATCAACAAGAACTTAGTCAAACGAATGATCCGGAAGCGCAGTTATTGATGCTTCAAACACATCAGGCTTTGAAGTCAATGGAAACAAGTTTGACAGAGCAGATCGGTACGGTTATTTACAAGTAAAATCATTGAATCACTCAGATTGCCATGACGGCTTCCTTTGTTTCAATTGAAACAGATTCGTTCCCAAATTGAAACTGACTGGCGCACCATACATTATCGAGTTCTACCTGATCAATGGATTCTAATTGAAATAGTTCTATTACTGGCCAATTAGCATCGCGACAAAGATCACTGCTTATTTTAGCTGTTTGTTTAGGATAAGCAATCCATAATTTGGCTTCGGGTTGCAGATGAGGCATCACATCGTTTAATATTCCCAAAAGCTGTTGATGGCTGACAGCAAATACCAATGCAAAGTCTATTTTGCGAGACTTCAGTAATGGGGTCACATTTTTAGCGAAAGATATTTTGATAAATTGTTTCTCAATGGATGAGGGAAGACCTTGAATCAAAACATTTTTTTCGTTCGAGAAGCGAATGCGTTCACATGCTGTTTGAATAGCCATGGTTCGTTTTATTTAAATGAACATCCTGTAAACTCACACCAATTGGATTGGCTACAAAGGATTATCAGTTTTAAAAGGCAGAAGGCAAAAATACGTTTAACTTTTGGTCAAACAAAGGAAATGACTAATTTGTTTAATAAATCTACGAATTTGAAACGACTTATTTAATCAATCGTAATACTGCTTTGCGTGTTTACTTGTTGCTTAATTTGTTTTTTCTGTCTCGGTGTTTCAGAATAGGAACGCGGGTTTCAACCCCTTTTAACAATCGGGCAATATTTTTTTGGTGGGTAATTATTACCAAAAAAGCG
>JBILCT010000020.1:0-9373 GCA_044353025.1 Ferruginibacter sp.
CGGATTTCCTTATACCTATTTGGATTCTCCGAATGGTCCGTTGGAGGTTTTTCAAAAGTTAGTTCGACAAGGCATACCGGTGAGAAGATTAGGAAGTGCGGCGATAGATTTGTGTTGGGTGGCTGCAGGTAGATTCGATGGATTTTATGAGCACAAGTTAAACGCATGGGACAGTGCGGCAGGATACTTAATGGTGGAAGAGGCAGGAGGAAAAGTGACGGATTTTGAAGGGGGCACATATTCTCCTTATCAGCCGCATATATTAGCAACCAATGGAAAAATTCACGACGAATTGTTGGCGTATGTTCGTGGTGAAAAGTAAAATCAAATAAAAAGGCATGGAATCACGTACAGAAATAGCTCAATTGGGAGAATTTGGATTGATCGAACATTTGACACAATCCATTCAGTTTAAAAAGTCATCTTCTGTGTTAGGTGTTGGGGATGATGGAGCGGTTATTGATCATTTTGGAAGACAGACGGTTGTATCTACGGATATGCTGATCGAAGGAATTCATTTCGATCTTTCATATACACCCATGAAACATCTCGGGTATAAAGCAGTGGTGGTTAATCTTAGTGACGTATATGCAATGAATGCAGAACCTACTCAGATTCTGTTAAGTATTGGATTCAGCAATCGATTTGGCCTGGAGGCGCTCGATGAATTTTATGCTGGCG
Source organism: Ferruginibacter sp. (assembly GCA_044353025.1). Taxonomy (GTDB): domain Bacteria; phylum Bacteroidota; class Bacteroidia; order Chitinophagales; family Chitinophagaceae; genus Ferruginibacter. The sequence goes on from JBILCT010000020.1 coordinate 682, forward strand.
TACATGCTGCCTGTGAAGAATATGAAGTGGATTTGGTGGGAGGAGACACCAGCTCTTCGAACAAAGGATTTATCATTAGTATAACAGCTATCGGAGAAGTAGCGCCGAATAAATATGTGAAGCGAAATACTGCAAAAGCCAATGATCTCATTTGTGTTTCCGGTACATTGGGCGGAGCTTTTTTAGGACTTACTTTATTGGAACGTGAGAAAAAGATATTTGAAGAAACAGGCGCACAACCAGACTTGGAAGGGCAGTCTCATATCGTGGGTAAACTGCTGAAGCCGGAAGCAAGAAAAGACATCATCGAGTATTTTCAGGAAGTGAATATCTTACCGACCAGTATGATTGATGTAAGTGATGGACTTAGCAGCGATGTGATGCATTTATGTAAGCAAAGTAATACAGGATGTGTACTTTATGAAGAAAAGTTTCCCTTTCATGATGATGCTAAAAACTTCGCATATCAATTACAGCTTGATCCTACGGCTTGTGCATTGAGTGGAGGAGAAGATTATGAATTATTGTTCACGATCTCCTTGGAAGATTATGAAACACTCCGTCAGAATACCGCAATAACAGTCATCGGTCATATGACAACTCCTGAAGAGGGTATGCACCTGATTACACGTGGAGGAAACAAACATGCTTTAGTAGCACAGGGCTGGAATCACATGAAGTAACTGTTTTTATTGATTGAAACAAGAGAGCTCATTCAATATCAACTCGCTGCTGATTTCGAAAATCAATCATTGTTCCGCATTTGATTTCGAATTGATTATCATTGAGTTTATAGTTTTATCTCGTTAATTTTTTCTTTTTGCAGCATTTTGCTGAAAACATAATAGGTATGTTTTTCTATTAGGGTATAATTTTTCCATGGCGTATAATTTTTTCCAGAGATTTTTATGATAGAAACCCATCATGGGTGTGTAGGTTAACACAATAAACAATTCATCGTTACTAAAATCAACGATAGAATCATCCAGCATTCTTCTTAGAAATATATTTTTCTCAAAGTTTTTTACAACACCTGTTGTATCCAGTTCCCAATCGGGAGCCGACATCCAATGCTTCAGTGCTTTTTCTGTAACACCGATACACTGGGGGTCAGACTCCCGAAACAGAACCGCTCCGACATCTCTTTCTCCTTTCCAAATCGCATTCCATATCCAACTATGAGCAGGAAACAACGACGGGTAATTTAACCATCCTTTCATTTCCATCGGCTTTACATATAATATCCTTTCTTTCGGAAAAGGAGAAATTTTGCTCACGTAAGTCAATAACTGCTCTTTAGTCTCTACCTCTTTACGAAATGGCACACGTAATTGCTTTGAAGCAATCCAACGACATTGGACAAATATGCAAATAGCCAGCAGACCAATTGAATATCGAAACATGATTTTTAGATTGTGGATATCCGGAAATAGTTAACTCAAAACAATGGGAGGCTGATCACATATTCATCCCCAACTATACTTGTTGCATAAGTGCCACCGCGTACCGTTCGTTTTGATCCATTGGGCATAGTGAATACCAGTGTTTGGTCTTCCAATTCAAATTGTGAGAAATTGACAGTTTCAAATCCTTTTTGAGATTTAATTGCATTGGGTAAATGTAACTCTGCTGTTTGATGATTTAACTTGACCCAGGCATTTACTTTACTTCCATTGAATGAGGATTTTCCAAAGCATGAACGACATGCTACACCTACATTAAATCGAACACAAAGTCCGAATCCGGTGGTACAATTTGTACGAGGCTTATGCAGATTGAATACCTCAATATCAAAAAATACTGTTGGACACATACCAATCGGACAATCTCCTGAAGTGCCTATGGTATTCGATTTGGGTTGTTGTGCGAATGTTGTTTGTCCGCAAAACCAAAGCGTACAAAACAAAAATGTAATTTTTCTCATGATCTAGTTTTTTGATGATTAAATGAAAATGATTCAATGTATGGAGGCGTAAATGAATACAGCCATGTCATTGGCCAACGACGGTGTAAAATTGGCCTAGTGCGTAAGCCTTTTCCAAAATATTTTGCTTGAGAATATTCAGTAAAAAACTAAAAATATTTAGCGAAAATATTTGCGTGAAAACAACGTTTATAATTTGTGATAAACGCTATTTTTTTCAGTGTATTATCCTTGTTTCTTTTTTCAGCGACTTTCAATTTTACATCATTGTTTAACCCAAAAAATTAAGTCATGAAGAACAAACAAAACGCAGGCGGTTACGACCGTTTAAGAATCGGATCCACTATTCGTAAATGGAGGGGAATCAAACAGATCAAACAAAAAGATCTGGCACAGGCACTTCAACTTTCAGAAGCAGCCATCAGCAACATTGAAAACGATCTGACAGATATTTCACTTAGTCAGCTTGAGGACATTGCCATTACGCTCCAACTTGAACTTGAACAATTGTTTGTGGATCCGGAAATTATCATGCAGCTGCACCTCAAACCTACCATTCGTGAATCAGAGCAAAAGATGATGTTGGATCCGGAATGGTACTATTCCTTGATTGGAAATATTCAGAAAAAAGATGAACATATCAAACATATATTAGATGAAGTCATAAACAAACTGAATCGCATAGAACTTGGTGATAAAACCGCCATGATTGCAAGTAGTTAGTTTTATTTATGTTTGGAGGTTACTCGTATTTTTGTATCGTATCATTCTAGACATGCAAAAAAACCTATTGTTGTTAATCGGTTGTTCAATTTTTTTCATGGCTTGCAAATCGCTTCGTCATAACTATCAACAGACTCAAAAGTTTTCTGCAACCCAATTGAATCAAGATTTTAAAATTGCAGAAGAGATATTGAAGAATACGCATCCTTCTTTGTATTGGTATACCCCTGCTGATTCACTGGAGATGCGTATTAGTCTTTCTAAAGAAAAGATCCAGGATAGTATGACTGCAGACGAATTTCAATGGAAGATCATCGCGCCAATTTTACATCAAATCCGTTGCGGACATACCAGTGTTTCAGTAGGAAAAGCCGCCAAAAAATGGATGATCAAACATCCAGCACCCAGGTTTCCACTCCATTTAAAGTATTGGAATGATAGCCTGGTTGTGATAGCCAATGATCATAAACAAGACACGATTTTTAAACGGGGAACCATCATCCTGGACATTCATGGTATTCCTATAAACGCTATTCTAAAACAGATGCATGAAGTATTGCCTTTAGATGGATATGCCAGCCTTGCGAATGAAGTCAGAATTAGTAACCGGTTTCAATTTTTATATGGACAACTGTTTGGCTTTCGGGAAAAATATGGTATTACATACTTAGATCAAAATGGAGCAGTTCAGACGGATACGGTTCATTTATTTGATCCTAAAAAAAAATCCGGTAATAAATCAAATGACAACGTCAGAATCAAACGAAAAAATCAAACAAGGAAAAAAAAGATTCAAAAAATTGAACAGTATCGTTCAATAAACTTTGATTCATCGGGCTTATTTGCTACTATGAAGCTGAACAGTTTTCAACGGGGCAGACTGCATGGTTTTTTTCATAAAAGTTTCAAGGTATTGGCAGACAAAAAAATACCCAACCTTATTTTGGATCTACGTTCAAACGGAGGCGGATATGTGCATCATTCCACACGATTAACAAGGTATATTTCAAGAAAACCATTTCGTGTGGCAGATTCAGCCTATGCATCTGTTCGGCATACGCGTCCTTACTGGAGATACTTTAATGGCTGGCTATTACAGGATATCGGATTGCGATTAATGATTGGTGCGCGCAGAGTGAATCATTTTCCTGCTCATAGCTATGAAAGAAAATGGTTTAAACCAATGAAAAAAAATCATTTCGACGGTCAAGTTTATGTTTTAATCAGTGGGCCAACTTTTTCTGCTTCCACTTTATTCGCGAATGCAATAAAAGCTCAGCCCGGAATTACATTGGTAGGCGAGGAAACCGGGGGAGGACATTACGGCAACAGCGGAATCATCATTCCAACATTTACCTTGCCTAATACCCGGTTACAAATAAGATATCCATTGTTCAGACTGGTTCAATTGAATCATCAGGATAGTTTAAAAGGAAAAGGAATTCAGCCTGATTGGTACATACCAACCAATTATGATGCGATCATGAAAGGGTATGACTACAAGATGAAATCAGTAAGAGATAAGATTATCTCTGAAAACCAATCAAATCAATAATACAATCATTATACTTCATCGGAAGGGAAAATTGTAAAGGAATCTGCATCTTTCCAAAAAGGAAATTGCGCTCGAACATGATTCAGTTTTTCATAGTCTAATTCAAAAGAAAAAATATCAGTTTGGTCCTTTGCATGATGTAAACATTCCCCCAAAGGATCGATCACCATGGAATCTCCTTGATATTCTAATCCTTTACCATCCACTCCCACACGGTTTATACCTATTACATAACATTGATTTTCGATGGCCCTTGCACGTAATAAACTCTTCCAGGCCAAGGCCCTGCGAGCCGGCCAATTTGCAACATAAACCAAAACATCATATTCAGCCGGTTGTTGCTGTCTGGACCATACAGGAAATCTTAAGTCATAGCAGATTTGCATATTTAATCGCCAGCCATTCACAGCACCAATGAATCTTTGTTGTCCTGCTTTAAAATATTTATCCTCGTCAGCATAAGCAAACAGATGTCTTTTATCATACTGCCCCACCTGGCCATTGGGTAGCATCCAAATCAATCGATTGAAATAATTCCCATTTTCTTCAATAATGATGCTTCCGGTTAAAATAATTTGACAGCTTTTACTCAGATCGCGCATCCATTGAATGGTTGAGCCGTCCATTTTCTCAGCCAGATTTTGAACGTTCATACTGAATCCTGTATTGAACATCTCCGGAAGAATTACCAGCTCAGTTTTGCCGGAAAGTGGTCGAATCAACGACTCAAGCGTTTTCAGATTTTCTAATTTATTTTCCCAAGAAATGGGAAATTGTATGGTGGTGGTTTTTAGATTACGCATCAAAATAATTTTCGAATCTTAACAATCAGGTTGAATTCGTATTTTCAAAAATAGATCAAGTTTTGATTGAAGCTTCTTCTTATGAAGCAATTGTTGGAAGTTATTTCATTCGCTCATTACATTCATCTCCTATGATTTCTTTTTTATCTTTACCAAAAAACAACATGCTTCGAATTTTATTTTTGATAACGCTCATGTTTCAAACGGGTATCTTACTCTCACAAGATAAAATGCCTTCTCTAGATCAATCTCCACTTGATCTGAGTTATTGCCCGGCCAATTATCCCATGATGAAGACCCAAGGAAAAAATTCGGAAACACTTATAGCGCGAGTGTTTTACAGCAGACCGAGTGTTTTGGGAAGAAAAATATTTGGCGAGTTAATTGCTTTTGATAAAATCTGGCGTGTGGGCGCCAATGAGTCTACGGAGATTGAATTTTTTAAAGACGTAACTGTAGGGTCAGCCAAACTTAAAAAAGGACGTTACACTTTGTACGCAATACCAAGGGAAAACAAATGGACAATCATTTTCAATAAAGATTTGTACACCTGGGGCGCTTTTGTGTATGATTCCAAAAAAGACATCGCAAGAACCGATGTATCGCCTAAAAGTTTACAGCAACCGGTTGAAGCACTCACCATTTACTTTGAACGATCTCACATTGGCTATCAGATGAATATTCTTTGGGAAAATACAGGGGTGTCTGTTCCTATATCTACTGCAAAATAAATCTTCAATATGGCATCAATTCTCATTGCATGTGCGGAATAGCCGGAATCATCGAATTTGGCATAGTCCCGGTAGATCCAACAATACTGGATCAGATGTCTGCATCACTCGAACATCGGGGTCCGGATGGACATGGATCTTGGATAGAACAAGATAATAGCGTTGGTTTGATTCATCGAAGACTAGCCATCGTTGATCCACATCCTCGATCCGCACAGCCAATGCATCTGAATGACAGATATGTTTTGGTGTTTAATGGAGAGATATACAATCATGCCGAACTTCGAAAAAATCTTCAAAAGCAGGGCATAACTTTCCAAACTGAAAATGATGCGGAGGTGTTACTTCAATTGTTCGCATTACATGGACGATCATGTCTTGAACAGCTGGATGGCATGTTTGCTTTTGCCATTTGGGATCGACAAACGAAATCGCTTTTTGCTGCGAGAGATCGATTTGGCGAAAAACCATTTTACTTTCACCACAACGAGGATCGTTTGTTGTTTGCCAGTGAGATGAAAGCCTTGTTTGCTGCCGGTGTTGATCAAGCGGAAGATCCGTTTTTAGCCGGACTTTATCTCACAGCGGGAATTCTTAAAGATCCTGCTGATCAGGGCGCTACTTTCTTTAAACATGTTAGAAGTTTACCCCCGGCACATACGCTGGTCATCTCAGATAGTTCGATTTCTATTCAACGATATTGGGATTTAAAGGCTGAAAAAAATACGAACAAAGATATTTTTAAAACACTCGATCAAAAAATAAACGATGCTGTTCATCAGCGTCTAAGCATGAACGTTCGATGTGGAATTGGAATAAGTGGTGGTTTAGATAGTAGTACTCTATTGTACTATCTGTTGAAACAACATGCAAAAATTGATTGTCTGTCTGCTATCTTCCCAGGGTTTGAAAGAAATGAAGAGGCGCATGTAAAGTCCTTAGCCAATGCTTTCGCTATCGAACCGATTTGGGTTAGTTCAAATGCAGAAATGTTGACGAATCAATTAGATCAATGGCTTTATCATCAAGAGGAGCCTGTATCTTCATCCAGTGCATTTGCTCAGTATCTGGTTTATGAACGTGCGAAAGCATCAGGCATCCGTGTAATGTTTGAAGGGCAAGGTGCAGATGAGGTTTTTGCCGGTTATGATCGTTTTGTTTCCGTTTATCTCAGACAATTAATTCATCAGAAGAAGTTTCATTCTTTTCAACAACAGTATAGCGCATTAAAAAAATCCGGCACACCTTTTAATTGGAATCTCAATCATCTGGCAGCAGCTTTCTTTCCTTCAATCGCGAAAGGAATCATTCGATCAAGAAAAATAAAATCACTTCAAGCAGATTGGCTCAATGATGATTACCGTGATTTTTTATTGCAAGCGGCTGAAACTCGAGTTCGTGATTCTGCAATACCTCATTTACATGATGCGCTGAAAACAGATTTGACAGCAGGCAACTTGGAAGTTTTGCTTCGTTACGCAGATCGTAATGCGATGGCACATGGCATTGAAGTTCGATTGCCATTTTTACAAACCGGATTGGTCGAATGGGTGTATGGATTACCGGATAATATATTCATTCATCAAGGTCAAACCAAATGGATACTCCGACAGACCATGAAAAATAAACTTCCGGATTCTATCATTGATAGAACTGATAAAGTTGCTTTTGAAACTCCTCAAGCAGAATGGATGAAAAATGCCTCTATACAGGATAGAATTCAAGATGCAAAAAATGAATTGATTGGCATGAAATGGCTCGATAAGAAAATACTGACTCGAAAAGCTGATCAACTAACGGTTCATGCTGCCAATAATATCGACTGGCAAATTTTATGTTTGGCGTCCACAAGAAATGCAATGAAATACTGATTATTCCAAGTCTATACTTCGGTCGTTCTCCCAATCTGCCCTTACTGATAATTTTTGAGAGAAAGTTTGTACCCGCTCAGGTTGAATATGTTGGCGAAAATTACCCGGATCCCATTTTCCATTTTGATTTCGGTCATACAGCACTTCAATACTGTATTCGCCCGGCAACATATTTTTTATGATCCATTCCGGTTGCTGTAAAGTAACACGATGTAGAATTTGTTCCCCTTCTTTAATGAATAAAACTGGATATCGAGTGGTGTCCATTGCGTTGAAACGAAGTTTGACCAAACCATAATCCGTTTTCTTTTTCACATTAAAATACAGGGTATCGTTTCTTGAAAATTGTTTTCCGACTGAATCTGTGATGGCATGTTGTGTAGAAACTAACCGATACGATTGTCCGGCTTTCCATGTGTAATCAATGGAAATAGATTTTTTTGTTGAGTCTAAGTAAATGCGATAATTGGTCAACGGTATAAAAGAAGTATCCGTTAATTGAATAGAATCTTTTATCCATTCTTTAATAGGCTGATTAAACTTCAATTCAAGCGGTTTGAACATATCCTGAGCACCTTGATGGAATGCGGCCGTGTAACGAAGCGGTTTAGAAGGATCTAATTTGGGTATGGATGATGTACCAGCGGGTGCAATTGTTTTTGTTTCTGCATATGCAAGCAAAGCAACTGGACTTGGATTGATGGATGGAGCAGCAATACTATCAGAAAACGCAAATAACTCACTGCTTACGCTGTATCGTTTATTACCATCACCATCTTTCAGTGCATAAATTCTGAAAGGTCGATTGGGTAAATGATGAAATGAAAAATTTCCTTTTCCATTGAGTCGTGCCAAATAATCAGGTGCTCGGTTCAACACTGCCGTATCTGTAATGTCATCGTATAGGAAAACTGAAATGGTGCTATCTATTATACCGGTTTCAGCAAGCATCACTGAGCCTTCAATTTTTAAAGAATCGATATGATTACCCGTTGAGAAAACATATTGAAAATTCGGCAGGATATTGCTTTCGTTGATATCTCGGATTGCAGATCCAAAATCAATAACATAGGTGGTGGAAGGTT
>JBILCT010000288.1:0-2678 GCA_044353025.1 Ferruginibacter sp.
AACTGAGGACGATATTTGTTGAAGAATGGAGTGTGACGTCCACCTTCTTCTTTGCTCAACACATAAACTTCACCTTTGAATTGTGTATGCGGAGTAATTGAACCTGGCTTACAAAGAACCATACCACGACGGATTTGAGTTTTCTCAATACCACGCAATAGAAGTCCTGCGTTATCTCCAGCTTCTCCTTCATCCAATAATTTCTTAAACATTTCAACACCGGTTACAGTAGATGAAAGTGGTTTTTCTTGAAGACCAACGATTTCGATGGCTTCACCCACTTTAATTCTACCTCTTTCGATACGACCAGTTGCAACAGTTCCACGACCAGTGATTGAGAACACGTCCTCAACACTCATCAAGAATGGAAGGTCAACTAATCTTGGAGGCAATGGAATGTAGCTATCAACTGCAGCCATCAACTCATCGATTTTAGCAACCCACTTGTCTTCACCAGCAAGGGCTCCTGTAGCAGAACCTTGGATGATTGGAGTGTTATCGCCATCGAATCCGTAAGAAGTCAACAACTCACGAATTTCCATTTCAACCAATTCAAGAAGTTCAGTATCATCAACAAGATCAACCTTGTTCATGAAAACTACGATTTGAGGTACACCTACCTGACGTGCAAGAAGGATGTGCTCTTTGGTTTGTGGCATTGGACCATCGGTAGCAGCAACCACGAGGATCGCGCCGTCCATTTGGGCAGCACCAGTAATCATATTCTTTACGTAGTCGGCGTGACCAGGACAATCAACGTGAGCGTAGTGACGTGTTGCAGTCGCATACTCTACGTGAGCTGTGTTGATCGTGATACCCCTTTCTTTTTCTTCAGGAGCTCCGTCGATATCATCATAATTTTTTTTCTCCGCCAAACCTTTTTTTGACAAAACATCGGTGATAGCGGCAGTCAAAGTGGTTTTTCCATGATCTACGTGACCGATGGTACCAACGTTAAGATGGGGTTTATCCCTCTTGAATGATTCTTTTGCCATTTTTCAGTTTTTAATTGTTGTTTAAAAATTTTTGTTTAACAGGGTTTGAACACCTTGTCTCACTTAAGAAATTTCTCTTATTATGAGCCATAGGTGAGAATCGAACTCACGACCCCTTCCCTACCAAGGAAGTGCTCTACCCCTGAGCTACCACGGCTTGAAAGCCTAAATGAGCGGAAGACCGGGCTCGAACCGGCCACCTATAGCTTGGAAGGCTATCGCTCTACCAAATGAGCTACTTCCGCTTATCAATAAAAGTGCAGACTGTAACATTTGCACATCAATCTAAAAAAGAACTGTGGGCAGTGGTGGATTCGAACCACCGAAGTCGAAGACAGCGGATTTACAGTCCGCCCCATTTGGCCACTCTGGTAACTGCCCTACTAGAGCCGAGGAAGGGAGTCGAACCCACGACCTGCTGATTACAAATCAGCTGCTCTACCAACTGAGCTACCTCGGCTTATGTTTTTAGGTGGGTAAAGAACATCAATTATTCAATAAACTGCCTATTTTACCAGCCCTAAATATGTAAAAAGAACTTACCTAAATCATTAACAAAACAAAATATGCTTGATTTTGGGAAGGCAAAAGTAAGTGAAATTGATCAATACCAAAAAAATGTCGGGTTTTTTTTTAAAAAAACTTGTTCAAAAAAAAACTCCCATTGGTTTGGGAGCTTTTTAAAGTGATTTTAGCTGGAATTAGCTTCGTTCTTTTTTCTTTTTAATTTGACTTATCAATGCATCCATCGCTTGATCAAAACTAGCTTCAAACGATTTACAGCTCTGCTTTACAAAAAATTCATGCCTTGGTATACCCACTTTTATCTCTACTACTTTGTCTTTTATCGTATGGACAATATTATCGAGCTTTAAGTAAATATCAACATTTGTTATTCGGTCGTGAAAATGATTCAACTTCTCAATTTTCTTTGCGATGTGTGATTTTAATTTTTGATCTGCGTCGAAGTGTACGCTTTGGATGGTAAGGTTCATACAATTTCTCATTTTTTTGGTTAATGAATCTGTTTGAATGACCGAATCTGCTAGATGTATTTTTCTATAAAATCCGGTAATACAATTTAACCATATTAACTGCTCAAACCAAAAAAAATTGTATGCCTTCGTAAAAATTAACAAAATAAGTTCAGGCTTTCGGATGTGCCTTTTTATAGATGTCCTTTAGCTTCTCTATCGTATTATGGGTATAAATCTGGGTTGCTGCTAAACTGCTGTGTCCGAGCAGTTCTTTTACTGCATTCAGTGGCGCTCCATTGTTGCTTAGATGTGTTGCGAATGTATGTCGAAGCACGTGCGGACTTTTCTTATCAATGGTGGTTATCAAACTCAAATATTTTCTTACGGTGTTATACACCCATTTGGGATAAAGCGGCTTCCCGTTTTCCAACACCAATAATGTGGAAATCGGCTCCGTAGCACTCAGCGCTGATTTTGCTTCCCGATAATTACTAATGTGCGCTATCAATGGCGCCCCAACGGGTATAATCCGCTCTTTATTCCCCTTTCCCAATACTTTTATGGCCTGCTTAGCCTTGTCTATGTGATCTTCCCTCAATCCAATCAACTCTGCCCTTCTAATCCCCGTCTGATACAATAAATCCATTACCAATTTCGCCGTTCTGCCATTCCAATCTTCCGGAAATTCAACATACTCATACAATGT
>JBILCT010000289.1:0-2670 GCA_044353025.1 Ferruginibacter sp.
GGTGGCTCTATCAGAGACAATGATTCAATTCAATATTGCCAAGACAACGGCATTGCCATGGTCATTACCGGTCAACGGCATTTTAAACATTGATTGATTGACAGAAAATAAACATACCCATTACCCTAAAGCCGGATACTTCGCCTTATCGATTACCAGTTTGCTTTGGGGAACCACTTGGGTAGTGAGTAAGTTCGCCGTTTCATCGATACCCGGATTACAACTGGCATACATTCGTCAGTTGATAGCAGGTGCCTGTTTTGTTTTTTATTTCATGGCGATTAAAAAACATGCACTTCCTTCCAAACGTGATTTTATTTCCATGTTCGTACTGTCTATTTTAATGATGGTGATGGCCAATGGATTAAGTACCTGGGGAATTCGTTATTTGCCCACCGGATTAGCTTCTTTGATCGGTGCTATGTATCCGTTAAGTGTCGTTTTTATTGAGTGGATTTTTTATGGTAAACGCAATGTTTCTCTATTGACGTTCATAGGACTATTACTGGGTTTATCGGGCATCGCCTTTGTATTTTACAATGAAATGTTTGCGCAAATCAGTCCCTCCCTGATTTTTGGTTTAGTATTATCCATTGTTGCGATGTTGAGTTGGAGTTTAGGGACCGTATTTTTATCCAGGCATCAAATTAAAACAAATCCATATCACGCAATGGGCTGGCAAATGCTTATAGGTGCTGTAATGCTCTTTGTGCTGTCTGAATGGACGCATCAGTCTATTCCATTTAAATTAATCACTACAAACACCTGGATTTCCATTGGTTATCTGGCTTTATTCGGTTCCATCATCACATTTATTGCGTTTATTTACTCATTGAAAGTTTTACCAACTCCCATCGCATCTTTATATGCCTATGTCAATCCGGTTGTTGCTATTTTACTGGCCTCTGTTTGGTTAAATGAGAAACTGTCTGTTCCCCTCCTGATTGGTTCAATCATCACCCTGTTGGGTGTGTATCTGGTAAATCATAGCATACGCAGAGATCAGCTTAAACTGATGATGGAATCTGAGTTGTAAGCCATGAATACACCGCATACCAGGACTTATTTTCAGCGGATTGGTTGGTCATGAAGTTGTGAAAGATTGGAATAAAAACTCCGCCAACATCTTGTGTGGTTTTAAAATATATTTTTAATTCTTCCAGCGTAATTTCTGCCGTTTGTTTTTGTTCATATTTGCTGTTTGCATCCATGAATGAAAAAGGATAAATCCGAAGTTGTGTGGTTTGATTGTTTAGCAGATCAAACCAGGGAAAATGATCGGCAAAAGAAGCCCTAAAACCATTGATGCTTCCATATCCCATGCTGTATTCTTTTTGAAAACCAGCTTGTATCAATAACCGGTAAGTTTCGGGTAAATGTAACCGTATATAATGTTGTCTGGATTGCTTGACGGGTTGATGGATTAAGTTTTCAAGCCTCGTTTTCTCTTCCTTCAATTCATTGGAAAAATTGCCACTTCTCCAGGATGGGTGCAGACCAATTTGTTGTGTTTGATGTAATTTTTGAATCAGGGATTGATAAGGTTTATAGTTGAAAACAGTGTTCTTATCATATTTTCCATATTTTACGTTTGTCGGAAAGAAAAATAGTCCGGGAGTTTTATTTTCAATATGAATCCTTTTCCAGTTTTCAAATACATCAAATGGATCAGCCTCCATTCCAAGGAAAACTTTAATTCTCTGAAAGGAAGGATTTTTCAATAAACCACCGATGGATCTTATGAATCCTTTGCCACGATAAGACCAAGCCTGGTCAATGTCGTAGCTGATCTGCATTCGGAAAGCAGGACGCTGAATATTCAGATTCGGGAATTTATTTTTCAACAGAAAAGCAAAGTCGGACAGCCATTCATGAATCAAAGGCCGATGTAAAAATCCGTGTTGAAACGCCAGTGAAGCTTCATGTGGAAATCTGCCATAATTATCTTTTGTGTGAGGCAGGTATTCTTCGTAACGGGAAAGTAAATAAAATGAAGCCGCAAACAGATCGAAAGGTAAATCACCATGATCGGAATGAAAGAAAGTCGGAATGCGTTTGTTGATATCCGATAGTGAACAGTAATTATTTACTTTGATGTCCTGCTTTTGAATATGATTTTCTTCGAGTAATCCTTGTGCTTGAATTTGTACTGCATTTTTAAAGCCACCAACCACTTTTCCGTATAAAATAGCAGCTTGATGCTCATTTTTTAAATCATCCAATTGATTGGTAAAATGAACCCTCAAACCTAGCTGTTCAGTAAGCAAGATGGTTACAATATACTTTAGTCGTTCACTCAGTATATGGGAATAAAAAAGAATCATGGATGATGAAGTCAGGATTTATTTTGACGTTCTTTCCAAAGCTGATGAAAAGATTTCGGACTGAAGTGAAGCGGTGCACGATGTTTGTTCCATCCGCCAAACAACCATTTCGCCACATTATTTTTAATGGCCGGTGTTCCCATATTCATCAATGAACGATGCAGTGAAGCCAGTTTCCAAGCCTTCCAAGCCATCTGTTCAGTCCAGGAAGGGTCATGTTCCTTTACCGACTTCATTCGATTATCCAAAAGCAATTCATGTAAATCAATTTTTACGGCACACACTTCTGTACAATTTCCGCATAAAGATGAAGCATGACTAAGGTGGTTGTAATCATGCATCCCTT
>JBILCT010000290.1:0-2669 GCA_044353025.1 Ferruginibacter sp.
ATGATTTGTATTGTCAGAAGCAGCTTGACGAGTCTCCCAGAGCTTGACCAGTTTCATGGCATTCCAGATCTTATTGTTGAAGTTGCGTCCTTGCTCCAAGGACGATTCATCAAAAAGAATATCATTGCCGGCAGGCGAGGAAATCATAATGCCAAATCTGGCAGCATCCGCACCATATTGATCAATCAATAGCAAAAGGTCAGGAGAGTTTCCCAGACTCTTACTCATCTTTCTTCCAAGTTTATCTCTCACAATTCCTGTGAAATAAACTTCCCGGAAAGGAATTGTTTTTTCAAATTCCAATCCGGCCATAATCATTCTTGCTACCCAAAAGAAAATAATTTCCGGTGCAGTTACCAATGTGTTGGTAGGGTAGTAGTATTTCAGTTCCGAGTTACCCGGGTTGCTATATCCCTTGAATACTTCAAAAGGCCAGAGCCAGCTGCTGAACCAGGTATCTAGACAATCTTCATCTTGTTTGAGCTTTCCGTTTAATACACCATAATTTAATGCATATTCAGCTAATGCATCAGTCTCATTAGCGGCTACAACAAAGTTTCCTTGTTGATCATACCAAGCAGGAATACGATGTCCCCACCATAATTGCCTGCTTACACACCAGTCTTTGATATTCTCCATCCAATGGCGGTACAGGTTTTTAAATTTAGCAGGGATGAATTGAATTTCTTCTTCCATAACTACACGTAAAGCAGGCGTAGCCAGTTCGCTCATACTTAACCACCACTGCATACTCAATCGAGGTTCTACAACCACGTCAGTACGCTCACTATATCCAACCTCACTGGTATATTCTTCAGTTTTGATGAGGAATCCTTTTTCTTCCAGTTCAACAACAATTTTTTTACGAACAGCAAAGCGGTCTTCTCCAACATAAATCTGCGCTGCTTCACTCATCGTGCCATCATCGTTAAAAACGTCAACGATTTCAAGTTGGTGTTTTTGTCCGAGTGCGTAGTCATTCATATCATGAGCCGGCGTAACCTTCAGCGCCCCCGTTCCAAAATCCATGCTTACATAATCATCTGCAATGATGGGTATTTTTCTACCTATTAATGGAACCGTTACCAATTTTCCATGTAAATGTTTATAACGTTCATCATTAGGATGTACACAAACAGCGGTATCGCCCATAATAGTTTCCGGACGAACGGTTGCAATAATGATTGATTCGTCTGCTCCTTCGATCTTATATTGTAAATGATATAGTTTCTGTTTGGTTTCTTTTCGGATGACTTCTTCATCGCTGAGCGCAGTAAGTGCTTTCACATCCCAATGAATCATTCTTTTGCCGCGATAGATCAATCCTTTTTTATGCAGCTCGATAAACACTCGGATCACCGAATCATAATAATCCGGATCCATGGTGAATGAGGTGCGATTCCAATCCAGACTGCATCCGAGTTTTTGAAGCTGTTGGAGAATAATGCCCCCATATTTCTCTTTCCATTCCCATGCATATTTCAAAAATTCATCACGGGAAAGCGATGATTTTGCAATGCCACGTTCGCGCAACATGCCAACTACTTTTGCTTCTGTTGCTATGGATGCATGGTCCGTTCCTGGAACCCAACAAGCATTAAACCCTTTCATACGGGCGTTACGAATCAAAATGTCCTGAATAGTATTGTTCAAACAATGTCCCATATGCAAAACACCGGTAACATTGGGAGGTGGCATAACAATGGTGTATGGAGTACGCTCGTCCGGAACGCTATTGAAATATCCTTGATTCATCCAATGGGAATACCATTTTGATTCGGTGGACTGGGGTTCGTAGTTTTTGCTGATTTCCATGAAATGGAGGGTTGTTTTTCTGTGAAACTGACTGCAAAAATAACGAAAAGCCTGCTGCAATTCTGAAGGATAATAGCTAACTTACCAACTCATTTTACATATACACGACCTACTCCATGTTTGCAATTGTTGATATTGAAACGACAGGCGGATTTGTTTCAGGTAACCATATTACTGAGATTGCCATTGTATTACATGATGGGACTCAAATACAAAATAGTTTTACAACCCTGCTCAATCCGGGTGTACCCATCCCGCCTTTCATTACTTCGCTCACTGGAATAAGCAATGCAATGGTCGCGTCCGCACCTACGTTTGAGGAAATGGCTGATGTCATACATCATTGGCTGCAAGACAAAATATTTGTTGCACACAATGTTTCCTTTGATTTTCCTTTTGTATTGGATGGATTACAAAAAAATGGATTGGATCTCAAAGAAGATCGTTTGTGCACTGTTCAATTAAGTCGACAAGTGTTTCCCGGACTCCCTTCCTACAGCCTTGGCAAATTATGCAGGAGTTTGAATATCAAAGTGCAAGACCGACATCGTGCGCTCGGAGATTGCCAGGCTACTGCCATTCTGTTTGATCAGATTTTAAAATCAGGCGGTCGACCACTGATTTCCAAAAAGCTCAAAAAACCCAGTTTGTTTTCTATGACAGATTGATTATGGTCTCTTTCTTTTTTGCGTTTCGATAAATGCTTCCATTGCTTCCAGTTTAAAACTGCTAAGATTGTTTTCCGGCTTGAGCATCGATTTTTGTGCAACAAATACACCATAGCGAATATCATCAAATCCTTCCAATTGATGCGCATCCGGATTGATGGATAACATCGCATTTTTTTGAACCGC
>JBILCT010000292.1:0-2652 GCA_044353025.1 Ferruginibacter sp.
CTTACGTTGAAGCGACATTAATTTGCGAGATTTAATTGGATGCATCGCATTACTTGCCGTAGTGAACCCGGAGACCAAATTCGGATTGAGCCATTTACATCTTTCAAAAAATAAATCAAGGTCATAAATATGTTCAATGACATCATTGGCAACAAGAACATGCGGTTTGAAATCTAAAAAAGTATTCGCTTCTTCCAGTAAATCATGACCCGAAAAATGATTGATATCGATATGATGAAATGCTGCAAGGCTTTTGGAAAAGGATAGAAATTCAGGATCTCGCTCATTGATCATAACGGCTTTGAAACCGGCGTATTTGGCAAACAAACCAAGCAATCCATTGCCCGCACCATAATCAATTAAATGACACTCAGATTTATTTAATGTTGTCTGATTGATTGTTTGATGAAGAAGATCCGCATAAATATGCAATGTGTAGTCTAATGTGGATTTCAGTTGCTCAAAATAATAAGTTGGATAGGGTTGATCGGTCATCAACCTTACGTCTGTACGCAATATCATTTCACGGAAACCTGCGATATACGGGTAAAAAGGATTTGTACGATTCATATGCGCTGAACATAAAGTTAGTGAATTGAGGGTTTTTCAATTACCGCGGAGTTGTTAGCTTTGCTCAACAAAAAAAATAAACCATGAATAAGGCATTCCAGGAAAGAATAGCAGCTGAACTGGCTGAGATAGAATCTGCAGGATTATACAAAAAAGAAAGAATCATCGAAAGTGAACAAGGCGCGGAAATTACAGTGAACGGAAAAACGGTATTGAATTTTTGTTCAAATAATTACCTCGGACTATCCGCTCATCCGTCTGTATTGGAAGCCGCTAAAAAATATATAGATCATCGTGGATATGGAATGAGCAGTGTTCGTTTCATTTGTGGAACGCAGGACATTCACAAAGAAC
This sequence comes from Ferruginibacter sp., assembly GCA_044353025.1. Taxonomy (GTDB): domain Bacteria; phylum Bacteroidota; class Bacteroidia; order Chitinophagales; family Chitinophagaceae; genus Ferruginibacter. The sequence continues at coordinate 925 of JBILCT010000292.1, forward strand.
TGGAACAACTCATCGCACGTTTTCTAGGTACAGAAGATACCATTCTCTATGCAGCTGCCTTTGATGCGAATGGCGGTGTGTTCGAACCTTTATTTAATGAAGAGGATGCCATCATCAGTGATGCCCTTAATCATGCGTCCATCATTGATGGCGTTCGTTTATGTAAAGCACAGCGTTATCGATACGAGCACAACAATATGGCAGACCTAGAAGTCAAGTTGAAAGAGTCGCAACACCTGCGTAGCAGAATTATTGTAACGGATGGCTCTTTCAGTATGGATGGCACCATCGCTCAGTTGGATAAAATTTGTGATTTGGCAGATCAATATAACGCGATTGTAATGATTGATGAATGTCATTCATCCGGCTTCCTTGGAAAAACAGGCAGAGGTACGCATGAATATAGGAATGTGATGGGGCGCGTTGACATTATCACCGGAACCCTTGGTAAAGCACTGGGTGGCGCGAGTGGTGGATTTACATCCGGAAAGAAAGAGGTAATTGAAATGTTACGTCAACGCAGCAGACCTTACTTGTTCAGCAACACGGTTGCTCCAAGTATTGTTGGTGCATCGATTGCTGTTCTGAACTTGCTTAGTGAAACCACAGATTTACGGGATAAATTGGAAGTAAACACTCAATATTTCAGAGCGCAAATGACTGCTGCTGGTTTCGATATCAAACCGGGTGATCATCCCATCGTTCCAATCATGTTGTATGATGCGGTAGTTGCACAGCAATTCGCAGCAAAATTGCTGGAAGAAGGCATTTATGTAATTGGATTTTTCTACCCGGTGGTGGCGAAAGGACAAGCGCGCATTCGTGTTCAGTTGAGTGCGGCACATGAAATGCATCATCTTGATCGTGCCATAGATGCATTTATTCGGGTGGGAAAAGAGATGAAGGTGATTGCCTAAATTTTTGAAACTCAAATATGAATGCCGTCGATGAATATATCAATCAATTTGAGGGTGAGCATAAAGCGAAGCTGATGGAGATGCGCATGCTTTTGTGTGCATTGATGCCTGATGCGGAGGAATGTATCTCTTATCAAATGCCAGCTTTTCGTCTGCATCAAATGGTATGCTATTATGCAGCTTTCAAATCGCACCTCGGATTTTACCCAACCTCCAAACCTATCGAACGTTTTAAGGACTTATTAAAGTCGTACAAACATTCCAAAGGGGCTGTTCAGTTTTCATTGAAAACTCCTTTACCGGAAGCTTTGATAAGCGAAATGGTTCAATTTCGTTTGAATGACATTAAAAATAAGCGCTAAATTGTCATTCTTTTGTAAAGAGAATCGCATTTAAAATATAGATGCAACATTCTCACACAAAAGCTGGTCTAATTTATCGTATTAAAAAATTGAAATCATGTATAAGTTAATCATCACCGCTTTTTTCGGATTTGCTGCTTTGGTTGGTATGGCTCAAAAAGACAGTACCGGGTTCAATTGGTCATTAAAAAATGAGCTTAAACTCAACTTAACGAATGCCATTGCAGGATTGCCGGAAATCAATTACGAGCGGATTCTGGAAGATAATATGAGTATTGGCATTGCTGCTTCCGCATCTTTGGAAACGCCGGACAAAATGATCATGCGCTGGCAGGCCATTCCTCACTATCGACTTTATTTCGGAAAAAGAAAAGCTACCGGATTTTTTATTGAAGGAAACATGGCTATCATTGGTCAGCGCGACAAATATTCTGTTGCTCGATATACTT
>JBILCT010000293.1:0-2651 GCA_044353025.1 Ferruginibacter sp.
GTGCGATGGCATAGAAAGCTCCGCCCGGATTAGGACAGAATACTCCGGGGATCTGATTAAGTCGTGCGACTAAGGTATTTCTTCTTCTGTTGTATTCTGCTTTGGTGGTATCAAAATAATCATCCGGTAGATCAATCGCAGCTTCTCCCAATACTTGGGCATAATGGGGTGGACTTAATCTGGCCTGCGCAAATTTCATGGCCGTATCAATGATAGCGGTATTTTTTGAAACAAAGGCTCCTATCCTTCCACCACAAGCGCTGTACCTTTTACTGATGGTATCCATCAGAATTACATTTTGCGCTGCACCTTTGAGATGCATGGCGCTTATATGGTCTCCTTCATAACAAAACTCACGGTATGCCTCATCCGCAAAAAGGTATAAATCATGTTTGATGACAATGTCTCTGAGGGTTTCCATTTCATCCTTCGTATATAAATACCCGGTAGGATTATTTGGATTACAAACAACGATGGCCTTGGTTTTGGGTGTGATGGCCTTTTCAAACGCATCTATCGAAGGCAGTGCAAATCCATTTTCAATGTGACTAGTGATAGGAACAACTGTTACACCGGCCTGAACAGCAAATCCATTGTAATTGGCATAAAAAGGTTCTGGAATAATCACTTCGTCGCCTGCATCGAGACAGGCCATGAATCCAAATAAAATCGCTTCACTTCCTCCGGTTGTTACAATGATATCTTGTGCGGTAACTTCAATGCCGTTTTTATGATAGTAGGAGGTTAATTTATCTCTATAGCTTTGATGGCCCGCGCTATGGCTATACTCCAAAACATTCATTGTAGCATTTCGCACAGCATTCAAACAAGTTTCAGGAGTAGCGATATCTGGTTGTCCTATATTCAGGTGGAAAACATGCACTCCTCTTTTTTTTGCCGCTTCGGCATATGGAACTAATTTTCTGATGGGCGATGCGGGCATTTGAATGCCGCGTTGACTGATCTTTAACATAGCGCAAAGATAATCAACCCTTTGTCAGGAGAGCGACTAAAAACAAAAAACCAATGTTCGGATTGAACATCGGTTTTTCTATACTTGTACTTAATGGCTTAAGGCTTTTTTGCGGCAGGTTTTTTGGTGTTTATACTGCTATTGCCAACTGTTCCGGCAGGGGTTGCTTCTACTTTCGGAGTTTCTACTCCGGCCTTTGGAGCGTTTGGATTGGTAATTACTTCACCTTTAATGGTGATAAATTGCATATCGTAGCCTGCAAATTTTACATTCAGACGTTTTTCGAACAGCCCCATATTCTTGGCGTTGTAAGTTGCTTTAATGGTTCCGGTTTTTCCAGGAGCGATGGGTTCTTTGGTATAATCACCAATCGTGCAACCGCATGTAGGAGAGGCCTGCTCAATAAGCAATGGCTCATTTCCAATATTTGTGATCACAAAAGTTGCAGTGGTTGGGTTGTCTTGATTGATTTTGCCAAGGTCAATGGTTTCTGATTCGAACTTTGCAACTTCTTTTGAACTTTTTTGAGCAAAGATTCCTGTAGAAAAAAGCACCAGGGCACTCATGGATAAAATGATTTGTTTCATAGCTTGTTGTTTTATCGTTTTTAAAGTAATTATTTTTCGTCTTTTAAACTGCTTGTACCGGTATTGGCAGGTGCACTTGCAGCAGGAGTTTTCCATACTTCGCCGGAAATACTGAGCACATTTGTTTTGGTTTCTAAGTAGGTTACTGTGATAGATTTTTGAAACATGCCTTCAGTAGCAGCATTGTAACCAACCTTGATTTCGCCTGAATCACCGGGTTGATAAACTTTCTCTTTATCCCATTCAGGCGTTGTACATCCGCAACTCGCCTGAACATTGGTCAACTTTACAGGCGTGTTTCCATTGTTGATAAAAGTAAATAAATGATGAACGGGTTTCCCTTGCGGAATTTTTCCAAATGAATAGGATGCTTGAGCAAATACAATCGAAGAATCTGATACTACATTCTCTTTAGGAGATAGCGTACTTGTTTTTTTCTTGATTTGCGAGAATGCGGTTTGAGTTAACAACCCGAGCACCAAGATTAATATCCTCGTTTTTTTCATTTCGATAAACTAAATATGACCGTAAAGATAAACAATGGCTGTAAAATTGCCCAATTCCTATCAAAATAACGAATCCTGTTCAGATTTTAACAAAGCAGATTTGAATGCCTTATTTTTGCGCAGATTAAGAACATTTACCATGCAAGAGGTTTCAACCATGATGACTGAACAGGAAAAACTCAGCTTTGATCGTTTCAGAGAAACAGTTTTAGAAGATTATCGTTTATGCGTGCTTAGCAGAGAAACCAGTTTGGCCGGACGCAAAGAGGTGTTGTCCGGGAAGGCCAAATTTGGCATTTTTGGGGATGGGAAAGAGGTTGCACAGGTAGCCATGGCTAAGTTTTTTAAACCCGGTGATTTTCGATCCGGCTATTACAGAGATCAAACATTTATGTTTGCTTCGGGGCTGTTATCGGTCGAACAGTTTTTCGCACAACTCTATGCTAATCCGGATGTGGAACAAGAACCATCCAGTGCAGGTCGCCAAATGAATGGTCATTACTCAACCCAATTCATGAGCGAAAAGGGGGATTGGCTGAATCTTGCCTCACAGAAGAATGTATCCAGTGATATTTCTCCGACAGC
>JBILCT010000296.1:0-2634 GCA_044353025.1 Ferruginibacter sp.
GGAGGTTGGAGTATTCGTCAAATTATTCATCATTTGGCGGATAGTCATCTCAATGCTTATATACGTTGTAAGCTGACCATGACGGAGAATAATCCAACTGTCAAACCCTATGATCAGGACTTATGGGCTGATTTGAATGACAACGATCAGCCCGTCAATCTTTCAATCACCTTATTGCATGCATTACATAGAAGATGGCATGGATGGATGATGACATTTTCTGAAGAGGATTGGATGAAAACTTTTTACCATCCTGAATATCAGCAGACCACAACATTGTGGTATACTTTGGGTAAATACGCCTGGCATGGAAAACACCATGTGGCACAAATAGAGGCGGCGATTTCCGAAGGTAATTTCTCGGATTGAATTTCAACACACTGAATTTAATTCTTATTTCATTGAATAAACATCAGTGGAAAAATCGAATGCGTAGATATTTAAAAGATACCTTCACTTTTCGTTTTATTACAGGAAACTTAAACATTTTCCACTTTGGGAGGATTGACTCAATGCTGTCTGATAACTTGATTTTACTTGATTGTAAGGATAGTTTAGTTGCCTGAAAAACGAGGATAGATAAAAATAAATCATGAGTACATACACACAAATCATTTATCAAATTGTATTCAGCACTAAATTCAGGAATCGAGTACTTTCTAAAGAAAATAGAATAGAGTTATTCAAATTTATATCTGGAATATTACTCAATAAAAAATGTCATCTGTATCAAATCAATGGAGTGGAGGATCATATTCATGTGCTAACACATATTCATCCAACCATTGCTTTATCCTCCCTCGTAAAAGATATAAAAGTAGCAAGCTCACTTTATATTAAAGAAAAAAGGTTATTCGATGGTTTTACGAGTTGGCAAGAAGGATATGGAGCTTTCACTTACAATATCAAACAAAAGCACAGGTTGATTGAGTATGTGAAGAACCAGGAAGAGCATCATAAAAAAAGAACCTATAAAGAAGAGTATAAAGCGCTTTTAATTGAGAATGGCATTGAGTTTGATGAGAAATACCTTCTGTGATTGTTCAATCACTTCGTGGTTGATAAAAACCCATGCTCTATTTTTTGTTATTATGATTGAATCCCTTCGGGATTCTGTGGGATGTTTGACTAGTGTTATTGAGATAGAATCCCTTCGGGATTTTGTGGGATGTTTTACTAGTGTTATTTAGATAGAATCCCTTCGGGATTCTGTGTGACTGAAAAAGATGATATACTCAAGCTCGTTTTCCAAATCCCGTAGGGATGAATATGAGTAACCACAGGTGAAACCTGTGGATGGTAGAGCGTAACCACAGGTGAAACCTGTGGATGCTAATGCGTAACCACAGGTGAAACCTGTGGATGCTAATGCGTAACCTCAGTCGCAACCTGTGGAGGGTGGTGTGTAACCTGTGGAGGCTAGAGCGTAACTACAGGTGCAACCTGTGTAGAGTAGTCTGTAACCTGAGGATGAATGAAACTTTGTAGAAAAAATATCAAAAAAACTCCGAAAGAGTTGAATTTAATGCTACAAATCACATGACAAAAAACCACGTTGATAAGCTGATCATATCGTTTTTTCTGAAAGTTCCGTAAGACGATAATCAGTAAAATTGATTATGATATCTTCGAGGTTTAAAATTTGAAAAAGGAATCTTGGAATGTAAAAGATGCTCAAACTACATACCAATCCACTCCATCAAACATTATATCAATTAGCAATCGTATTCAATTATGTCTTCATCAATCATATCTCAAACATACTTAAGTAAGCATCCTTATTTTACTGCGAGAAGAGACGCCTATCGCATGGAATCCGGTAAAATTGTAGATCCGTATTTTGTGGTGGAATTACCTCCCAGTGCAACGGCTATGGCCATTACGGAAGATCGTCAGGTTATTTTAATAGAGCAATATCGGCACCCGGTAGGTCAAACTTTGTATGAATTGCCGGGTGGTTTCATAGAGCCAGGAGAAGATTCGGTCAAAGCTATTGCCCGTGAATTACTGGAGGAAACCGGTTATGAATTTGACCGCATCGAATGGTTGGGTGCAACGATGGCCAATCCGGGCGTGCTTAATAATACCACCCAATTGTTTTTAGCAACAGGAGGGAAAAAAGTTTCAGAGCAACAACTGGATCCGAACGAAGAGATACGTATCGAGTTGCAATCGCTGGATACAACCCGTCAATGGTTGATGGAAAGCCGCATTCAGCAAAGTATGCATGCGTTGTGTTTGTTTTATGGATTTGAAAAGCTGTTTAAGTTAGCTTTTTAGACAGAAGATATTATGCGCGTTCAAGGTCATTCGGTTGTTGAACGGTTTATTATTCATTGAATTCAAGGAATTATTTGAACGCAGCCTATTATTTCTCACAAATACACTTCCAATTCTGCCAAAATAAAAAAACTGCCGCAAATCAGAATCAAATCGGAAGGATGTGCTGATTGTTTGGCGGCCTTGAGCGCGAGATTTACATCAGCATAACCATGGGCATCAAACCCTTTGATCTGCATAGTTTCTGTAAGTGTAGAGTAGGGGATTGCGCGTGGAATTTGAGCCTGTGTTACAAAATAAAGCGCATCTTTAGGCAATACTGCCAACACCGAATCAATGTCTTTGTCCTGAACC
>JBILCT010000295.1:0-2634 GCA_044353025.1 Ferruginibacter sp.
AAAATGCTATTGTTTGGCGAAAATCCAAGTTAGAGGTGAGTGGCTTCCTCACTCACGTTCGTACTTTTTCTCTTTCTGAATTTCTTCCGCTTCTTGGCCGCGGAGGCCATCCCTTTTTTCTTGACAAAAAAGGGAGAAAAAGACAAGGAAAAACGAACTGCTCCGCCCGTTTTCCCGGACCACCCGCACATCATCGTTCTAAATGCATCACTGTTTCTGTGTAAATTATCGCATAGTAGTGTGCCATATCATAGACCATCATTTCATCATTATTATCACAGTTCAAACAAATGAACGTGGCTACTCATCACGGAAAAAAGTTCAACATGAAACCCTTAAACCCAAAAGGTTCAACAACCATCTACTTTGCAGGTCGTAGGTTAACTTAACGAAAACGACTTCAACCTGAAGTCTGAAACTTCGCAACCTAATTCATCCTTTCATTCATCACGAATAAATCCAATCCGATTTCTTTTAGGCGGGGGCTGATCTATCATTTTTTTGATGGTTTCAAAAATAACTTGAAGCTCCTTATCATGCATACCAACGCGCTTTTCAAGTTTTTCAACTTTCTGTAATATGTCTTTGTTTTGCAATGTCATTTCTCTCAACTTCGTAAAAACCCGAATAATCTTGATGTTCGCTTGAATAGCAATCTCACTATTGAGAACACAAGCAAGCATGACTGCTCCGTGCTCTGTAAAGGCATAGGGTAAGACGGTTGAATGCCTCATTAGTTTGAACCGGTCGCAATTTGCGACCAGTTCCTTTTTTTCAAAGCTTGTCAATTGAAACATGAAATCCTCAGGAAAACGAGACGCATTCCGTTTTACTTGTTCATTTAAACGCTTGGTTGTTACGCCGTATAACTCAGCCAGGTCACGGTCTATCATCACTTTCTTACCTCTAATCCATAAAATACGACTAGAAATTTCTAATTCATCCAACATGATACAAAAATGGTCTCAGGCTATGGATTAAAAAAGAGAAAAACACCAGTTGGTGTTGTTTTTTTGACAGTTTTTTTAATTGAACTATAATCTTTAGAGAGAACTCTACGACAATACAGGTTGAAGGTGGTTGAAAACGGTCAAGGATATTTAGGCATCGACACCTTTAAACCATTAAACCTCCGAACGTTCAACAACCATCCACGCTGCAGATTCCTTTCCTGTATCGACTTCAACCTACACCGCCACCGGTGCCTTGATCGCCGGATGTGATTCATAATTCATTAAGGTGAAATCTTCGAAGTGGAAGGAGAAAATATCCTTCACATCCGGATTGATTTTCATGATTGGAAGTGGATAGGGTGCTCTGCTTAATTGCAGTTTGGCCTGGTCAAAATGATTACTGTATAAATGTACATCGCCAAACGTATGTACAAATTCACCGGGCTCAAGTCCACATACCTGCGCAATCATCATAGTAAGTAATGCATAGGATGCTATGTTGAAAGGCACCCCTAAAAAAACATCTGCACTTCGTTGATATAATTGACAAGACAACTTTCCTTTGGCTACATAAAACTGAAACAAACAATGACAAGGCATCAGTTTCATTTTTGGAAGATCCGCTACATTCCAGGCAGAGATAATCATACGCCTGCTGTCCGGATTGTTTTGAATGGTATGTATTAACTCCTTTACCTGATCTACTTCTATTCCGTCTGCGCCTGCCCAACTGCGCCACTGTTTTCCATAAACCGGCCCTAAATTACCCTGCTCATCTGCCCACTCATCCCAGATACTCACCTTGTTTTCTTTGAGATAAGCGATATTGGTTTCGCCTTTCAAAAACCACAGTAATTCATGGATGATACTTTTTAAATGAACTTTTTTGGTGGTCACCAATGGAAAACCCGCAGATAAATCAAAACGCATCTGATAACCAAAACAACTGCGCGTACCGGTTCCGGTACGATCATTTTTGTCGGCTCCATTTTCTAAAATATGCTTCAGTAAGTCTAGATATGCTTGCATGCTGTAAAATTAACAAGAAGTATACGGTGTACATAAAAAAAACCTCACTGTTTGAAGTGAGGTTTTTTGTGGGAGCACACGGGCTCGAACCGCGGACCCTCTGCTTGTAAGGCAGATGCTCTAAACCAACTGAGCTATGCTCCCAATGATTGGGTTGCAAATATAGGAAGGTTTTTTTCTTTTTTATACATGCAGCAGATTTTTTTTTAGTTTTTGGGAATGCGTGTCAGTATTTTCTTGTTTGTCCTATTTTTGTTCATCATGAATCTATCCTCTACCAATCCTGTTTACAAAGAAATAGAAGACACAGATCTGCTCACCGAAGTAGAACCTCCCTACCATCTTCAGGTATGGAACGACCATGTAAACACGTTTGACTGGGTCATTGATACCTTGGTTCAAATCTGCGGTCATAGCAAAGAACAAGCTGAACAGTGTGCGCTGTTAATTCATTACAAAGGAAAGTATACCGTAAAAAAAGGTTCTTTTGAAGACTTAAAGCCACAGTGTGAGGCCATCAATGATCGTAATATCCAAGCTACACTGGAACAACTCGCATAAAGAAAGTCAACACTTGGGTTTCTGCTGCCATTCATTAACACCCGTGGAAAATCTCTGTACTCTAAAATGCTGATCGTGGATTAAATTGCCA
>JBILCT010000297.1:0-2631 GCA_044353025.1 Ferruginibacter sp.
TGATGGTAAAACCTGAATATGGCGGTAGTGGATTGGATACAATCAGTTATGTCTTGGCCATGGAAGAAATCAGCAAGGTAGATGCAAGTGTGAGTGTTTGTATGAGTGTAAACAATAGTCTGGTTTGCTACGGCCTTCAAGAATATGGCTCTGAAGAACAAAAACAAAAATATCTTACTCCATTAGCACAAGGGAAAAAGGACGGTCAGCTCTATATTGGCGCTTTTTTATTGAGTGAGCCTGAAGCAGGGAGTGATGCAACTTCTCAGCGCACCACCGCAGAAGATAAAGACGATCATTATTTGTTGAATGGAACCAAGAACTGGATCACAAACGGCAACAGTGCCAGTGTGTTTCTAGTTATTGCTCAAACAGATCCTGCGAAAGGAAGTCATGGTATCAATGCATTTATCGTTGAGAAAAACTGGCCCGGTGTGGTGGTTGGTGCCAAAGAAAATAAATTAGGGATCCGTGGAAGTGATACACACACGATTTTATTTAATGATGTCAAAGTGCCCAAAGAAAATCGAATTGGTCAGGATGGATTCGGATTTAAATTTGCGATGAAAACACTAGCCGGAGGACGAATTGGCATCGCCTCACAAGCTTTAGGTATTGCCAGTGGCGCATATGAATTGGCTTTGGCTTACAGCAAACAACGCAAAGCCTTTGGAAAAGAGATCATGCATCATCAAATCATCCAGTTCAAACTGGCGGATATGGCTACTCGTATTGAAACTTCCCGTTTACTTTGTCTGAAATCAGCTTGGGAAAAAGATAATCATTTGGATTATACGCTTTGCAGTTCTATGGCTAAAGTTTACAGCAGTGAAACAGCCATGTGGACAACCACTGAAGCAGTTCAGATTCACGGCGGTTACGGTTTTGTGAAAGAATATCATGTAGAGCGTCTCATGCGTGATGCGAAAATTACTCAGATATACGAAGGAACCAGTGAGGTACAACGCATCGTGATCAGTCGAACTATTCTGAAATAAGAAATAAATATATTCAAACTTTAAAAGCCAATCTACCCATTGGCTTTTTTTATAAATATCCATCGATTGGCATTTTTGAAAGCGTCATATCAAAATTTAAAACAAACACTCTCCGACAAGGATGTTACATTGATTGCGGTAAGTAAAACAAAACCGGTATCAGATATTTTAGCGGCTTATGATCAGGGGCAACGAGACTTCGGCGAAAATTACGTCCAGGAGTTCATTGAAAAACAACCCCAATTGCCAGCAGATATACGATGGCATTTCATCGGTCATCTGCAAACCAATAAAGTGAAATACATCGCTCCGTTTGTACACTTGATCCATGGTGTAGATTCAGAAAGATTACTAATAGAAATCAACAAACAGGGAGAGAAACAGAAACGTCGTATCGCCTGTTTGCTACAAGTACACATTTCAAATGAGGAAACTAAATTTGGTTTGGACACGTTTGAATTGATGAATATTGTTCAGGAACATCTTTTATCCACCTCGCCGGCTTTACTGCCTTGGATAGAAGTGCAAGGGTTGATGGGGATGGCTAGCTTTAGCAAAGATGAAGCATTGGTTCGATCAGAATTCAATCAGCTCAAAAACCAATTTGATCAAATCAGTGCACTACAAAATTTGCAAACCCCATTGAAGACGCTTAGCATGGGTATGAGTGGAGATTACCCCTTGGCTCTATCCTGCGGTAGCAATATGATACGCGTGGGAAGTTTGATTTTTGGAGAGCGAACATACCCTTAAATTCAATTTTCTGTTTGTTAAAGAAGCGTTTATGTTTTTGAACAAAAAATAGTGTTGCTCATACTACGATTAGATTGTTTTATTTTAGCTATCAAACCCGACGCTTATGAATCCTGCTATCAGTCTTCAGGAAGAAAATAAAAAAGCATTGATGTATACCGGCATCATTTGCGGTGTATTGATCATACTGCTTTTTTTAATCCGGTGGAATTTAATACCTCCCGCACAAACCGTCATACAAGACCGCATCGAAATTGATTTAGGAAACGAACAAAATGGTTGGGGAGATGATCCTCCTATGGTAAAAGGCAAACCAACGCCGGAGTCAAATCCTGATCCCGGTGCTCAATCGGGCGGTGCTGCAACGGCTGCTACGGATGACCTTTCCAATGACCCCGAGGCTGCCACACAACTTCGCTCCAATAAACCCAACAAGTCAAATGAAAATGTCGGCGCATCAGAACAAACCAACCGTCGACCCAAACTCACATACAACGGCACCAATACCGGTCCGAACGGTAACAACGATGAAACAGACAATGGCTTTACCAGTCAGGGTAAAACACCTGGTGCTATCGGTGATGAAGGTAGCATCAATGGAAAACCTAGAGTAATTGCTGTTACACGAAGCATGTTGAAAAATTATCAGTTTGAGGATGAGCTAGGTTCAGAAAAAATTTATGCGCGTATTCGGGTTTCTCAGAACGGCGTTGCAAAATTTATCAAATTAGAAAAGAAATCGTCAAGTTTCGATTTGAAATACAAAAATGCCATTATCAATTGTTTGCCCAAAATTAATTTTGAGGGCGGCTCAACAGAGGAAGAATTCACCGTAGTTTTTGACTTCAGGGTTAATTGATAAATCTTATGAACTACGCTG
>JBILCT010000021.1:0-9199 GCA_044353025.1 Ferruginibacter sp.
CAGCTAGAAATTTGTAAAAAAGTGCTATCGATTTCTAATCGAGTATAAAAAAGTCGAATGATAGAATCGCATCCATATTGATTGGTGCCATTCCAGGTATATTCACCGTTCAGGCTAATCAAATTTCCTTGCCAGTTAATTGGCGCACAAGATAAAATCATCAACGTGGTATCTGTTTGTGCGTTTATCTGCAATTGAAAACCAGAAGTATCTGCCGGACATTGCAGCGTATCCTCGGCACGAGCAATCAATTGTAAATAAATGGAACCCTGTATGAGGTCTTGGTTGGAAGGATAATATCTGATCGCCTGATTAAAGGCCGAGCCACCTTCGAAACTACCGGTTCCGGATGTACGCCAATACACCGCTGATACAAGCCCTTCAAAACTTGGATTACCCAGTGAAAGTAAATATCCATTGCTGTTACAAATGGAAGTATCCCTGCCCGCAAAAACAGTTGGTGCCTGTAAACAATTTGGTTCAATTTGAATTTCAACATCATCCAATCCAAATGCGTTCCCAAAATCACTTACCCCTTCAAATCCGATTTGAATGGTTTGTCCCCAATATAAGGTAAGATCCACTGAGTCTTTCATCCAAGTGGGCTCTGATAAAAATGCATTCGACCTTGCGAAACCAGCAATACGATTCCACGTTAATCCCTGATTGTTCGACACTACAACAAATAAACTATCATTGGATAATTCAAAAAGTGGATCATGACTCATCCAGAATTGAATTTTTGCTGAACGGCTACCTAAAATTCCCCATCGATTCAGATCAATACAAGCTGAATATAAGCGATCGATTGTACCGGAAGAATTATTGCCGCTGTATGCGTCAAACAACAAAAAACGATTACCAGGCGATCTGGGCACTAAAGGCAAGGACTGATCGGGATTGATATAGTTCCCGGTTTGTATTTTCCAAAGATTACGACTTCCCGCGATGATTTTACGATAAGGAAATATGGTGTCGGAGTTTTCAAAACTTGTCGACATTGGAAAATCATTAATCGATCTAGCAGTAAACAATGTATCAGTTTTCGAATTTGAAATGCCGTAATATTTCAAGGTCATTTCAATGACGTGAAGTCCGGGATTCGACAGATTGACATTAGGGAAAATGACCTGTCCGGTATCCCCCGGTGCAATCGATTGGTATTGGATCATGGAATCCTTAAAAGTATTATCCCCACGGATATGTAAGGTTGCTTGCCATAATCCACTTCTTAATGTGTCCGTTCCCGAATTCAAAATACTCCAACCAATCTGTTGAGCATTTGAAAAACAAGCAGGATCCGGCAGTATGGAATTCAGTAAAGTCAATGCATAAGGCGATTGATACTTAAATTGAATGGCCGGTCTGAACGAGGAAACTGAAAGTGTAGTTGAAGCACCGGGTAATGATGTGCCATTATAACGGCGATAGGTAATCGCAGTAGTTGATGATGTATTACCATTGGCTGTAGCTACTACAAATCCGGCGCTGTTCCCGGGCAATGCCGCATGAACAGTTCCATCCAATCTTTCTATCAATACCAAAATATTACTTCCGGCTATCCTTGTAAATGACTGATCTAGCGGGATGATTTTCCATCCTGTGTTTGTTATATTCAAAGTGCCATCAAATACCAATGTGTAGCCAATCGTGTTATAACTACCTGAAGATAATGAAGCCACAGATGATGAAACATTTTTCATCCAAATACGATATTGTGAAACAGTAGTCAATGCAGACAACTGTGTAAAATTGAAGGCTATCTGATTAATGAGTGCAGTGCCCGTGAAGTTATTTGTTCCTATTTCTGCATTCGTGTACAATGCTTCACTGACATGATAATTAGATTGACCCATTACTGCACTGTTACTGTTACTCGGATTCGAATCAATCGTAATCGTCTGCCCATAAACAGACTGCATAAATATCAAAAACAAAAAAAATAAATGCTTATTCATGGGCTATTTTAATTGATCAAACTAAAATAATTTTTTTCAAAAAAATCCAATGTGTAACCGTATTATAACACAAATCAATAGAGCAACCGAACACGAATTGCTTCTTTTTCTTTATTCAAAGCACTGATTACAGACGGATTGATTTTTTTATTTACATCCAACACTGCATAACCAATTTTTTCATTTGTTTTAAGATACTGTCCAAGAATATTTACTTTATGGTCACTTAGAATCTGATTCAATTGACTCATTACACCCGGTACATTTTTGTGAATATGAAGGATTCTGTGCGTACCCTCCTGAGCCGGCATTAATAAAGGAGGAATCGTTAATGAACCGTAGGTATTTCCTGTTTCCAGGTATTGTAACATTTTATCAGCAACATCTGCACCGATATGAAATTGCGCCTCTTCCGTACTTCCGCCGATATGAGGCGTTAGCAATACATTAGGAATACCTTGTAACGGACAACTAAATTGATCCCCGTTTTTCTCAGGCTCAATCGGGAACACGTCAATAGCTGCTCCGGCAATATGACCATCTTGCAAGGATTTTGCAAGCGCATCCAAATCTACTACTTCACCTCTGGAATAATTGATTAGTATGGAGCCAGGCTTCATCCATCTCAACTGATTTTTAGTTATTAAGTTTTTGGTTGTAGGCAATTCTGGAACATGTAAAGTAACTAGATCACTTTTTTGCAGCAGCTCTTTCAAAGATGAACAAGCAAAGGCATTTCCCAATGGCAGCTTAGATTCTATGTCGTAATACAATACCTTCATGCCGAGTGCTTCTGCCAATACACTTAATTGACTTCCTATGTTTCCGTAACCTATGATACCCATGGTTTTTCCCCTCAATTCACGACTTCCATCTGATTGTTTAAACCAAAATCCTTGGTGTGCTGCCTGATTTTTTTCCAATACTTTTCTTATGAGCATAATGGATGCTCCAATAACTAATTCCGCTACACTCCTGGTGTTGCTGTAAGGAGCATTAAAAACTGCAATCCCCTTTCCGGTGGCATCTTGCATGTTTACCTGATTGGTACCTATACAAAAGCATCCAACAGACTGCAATTTTTTAGCATTTCTCAACACATTGGAGCTGACTTGCGTTTTACTTCTTATACCAAGTATATGAACTTGTTCTATGGCCTTTATCAATTCATGTTCATCCAGTGCTTTTTTTAAATGAATCACTTGTTTATAACCGGCCGCATGAAATTTTTCAACAGCTACCTGATGAACGTTTTCCAAAAGCATGATCTTAATTTTTTCCTTTGGATAGCTAGTGGCATTATTTACAGACATCAATAAAGTTTTACTTTTGGTAAAGATAACTAGAGCCATGTTTTATTTCATTAAAAAAACCAATCTGTGTGCATTATTCAAAGTAATCTTGTTTTTATCGGCATGTTTAATTTTTTGGTTTGTTTTTGATTTTCAAAAGAACGCCAAAGGACAAAAATTGTATTTTGAAATCCCCAAACCTATTCCATTAAGTACTGCTTCCAAGAATTATTTTTTTCAAAAATCTGAAAGCTGGTATAAGCAATCTCTTCAAAATCAAAACTTTGAAGGTGAAATCATTGTTGCAAAAAATGGAAACATAGTTTTTCAACAAAAAGTTGAAAGGAAGAAAACGCTCAAAGAAAATTCGAATGTTATAAAATCAAATCACATCGCTTCGGTCAGTAAAACCTTTACTGCTATGGCTATCATTCGGCTTTGTGAAGAAAAGAAGATAGCCCTTGATCAATCTTTCCAACAATATTTTCCGGACTTTAATTACCCGGGTGTTACCATTCGTTCGCTGCTGAATCACAGAAGTGGATTACCAAACTACATTTATTTCATGGAAGAACTTGGATGGAATAAAAAGGTATTCATTAGAAACAATGATGTCCTTCGGTGGATGATTGAAAAGAAAAGGGACATTAAAAATATAGAGAAACCCAACCGTCGTTTTAATTATTGCAATACCAATTATGTTTTATTGGCTTTATTGATTGAAAAACTAAGTGGAGAATCTTATCCTACTTATTTAAAAAGAACTTTATTTGACCCATTGAACATGGAGCACACTTTCGTTTATACGGATAAAGATTCACTACGTACAAACCTCAGTTACAATTGGAAGGGACAAGAAGAAGCATTTACCTACCTTGACAAAACCTTTGGCGATAAAAATATCTTCTCCACGGCGTCAGATTTATTAAAATGGGACAGATTACTGAGAACAAATGCATATATAAATCAAGCGCTGTTACAACAAGCATATATGCCATATAGCAACGAACATAAGGGAACCCGAAATTATGGATTAGGCTGGCGGATGATTTTAACAGATGAAGAGACTCCGATTATTTATCACAATGGATGGTGGCATGGAAGCAATGTTGTTTTCATTCGTTTATTAAAAGAGGATGCCACAATTATTGTAATTGGCAATCGATATAACAGAAGCATATATAAAGCACGTGAACTGATTGGAATATTCAAAGAAAATTTCCAATCTGATATGATAGATTAGTCTGTCAACTAAAAAAAGCATATGCCAATAAAATTGCAGTTATCACACCGATCAAATCTGCCAGCAACATGGAGCCTACGGTGTATCTAGTGTTTTTGATTGACACTGCGCCGAAATAAACAGCGATCACATAAAAAGTTGTATCGGAAGATCCCTGTAGGATACAGGCTAATCTGCCGGCAAAAGAATCAGGTCCATACGTGCGCATGGTATCCACCATCAATCCACGTGCGCCGGCACCACTAAATGGTTTCATGATAGCTGTTGGAAGTGCATCCACAAATCTGGAATCTACTCCTATACTGACAATGAGCTGTCTAATGCCATCCATCATCCAATCAAAACAACCGCTGGTTCGCAACATACTGATTGCTACCAACATGCCCACCAAATAAGGTATAATTCTAACTGCTGTTTCAAATCCTCCTTTGGCGCCGCTTACAAAAGCGTCAAACATATCCACACCCTTATACCAACCGCCTAGAATGATCAAAAGCATAATGAGCAGAATCAAACCGCTGCTCAATGATCCTGAAAACAACGAGAGCTGATCAGCGCTCAGGGATTGCATATACCAGATCAAACTTGCAATAATAACGGATATACCCAACACCCAACTTAAGATAACGGGGTCGAACAAACGAATACGCTGACGAATGGCCACAATGGTCATGGCTGCCATGGTAGCCACAAATGTGGCGATCATACATGGGATAAAAATATCCATGGGGTTCGCCGCTTTTGATGCAGAACGCAATGCAATTATACTGATGGGTACCAAAGTAAGTCCGGATGCATGTAAACACAGAAACATGATTTGAGCATTGGTAGCCCTGGTTTTATCCGGGTTTAATTCTTGCAAACTCTCCATGGCTTTAAGTCCGAAAGGCGTGGCGGCATTATCTAAACCTAAAAGATTTGCCGAAAAATTCATCATCATGTGCCCCATGGCTGGGTGCCCTTTGGGAACTTCCGGAAAAATGCGGGAGAAAAATGGACCGATGAGCCGAGAAAGGAAACGAATGCCTCCCGCTTGTTCAGCAATGGCCAGCAAACCCATAAAAAAAGCCAAAAAACCAATCAATTTCAAACATAACGTAACGGCTGTTTGACAGGTTTCAACCAAACCATCGGCTTTTTGGATTCGATATAAATCATGTTTATTGTCAGCGGAAACGGACAATAACCATCCCTCCTCAATTTTTTGTTTTTCCCAATTTTGCAATGAAGTAGTGTCGGAAAGAGAAGTTTTAGGTGCTTTTCCCAGTAAACGGAGTGTATCTCCATTTTTTCCACTGACCATTTGCTGAAAAATGGCAGGCTGTGTTGAGGAACGAAATAATGCATACACGGAAAACAACAATGCAATCAATAAAAATGAAGACCAGATTCTGCTTAGTGCCATGATAAAGTGGTTGGTACCAACTAAGATAAGACAAACCGATTTCCTTTTTATAGATCTAACCAATTATCCATCATACACACGTACCTTTGCAACCGAAAAATAAACAGTTATGGCATTACAGGCAGGAATCGTAGGACTTCCAAACGTAGGTAAATCAACCCTTTTCAATGCAGTGAGCAGCAGTGCGAAAGCCCAAGCGAGCAATTACCGATTTTGCACCATTGAACCCAATACAGGCTTGGTGAATGTTCCTGATCCACGCTTGGTCAAACTGGAAGAATTGGTAAAACCCAACCGCGTTGTTCCTACTCAAATTGAAATTGTGGATATTGCCGGTTTGGTTCGCGGTGCCAGTAAAGGAGAAGGATTGGGTAATAAGTTTTTGGCGAATATCCGTGAAGTGGATGCCATCATTCATGTGATCCGCTGTTTTGAAGATGAAAATATTTTACGCGATGAAGGCCCGATCAATCCGGTTGGCGACAAGGAGATCATTGAAACAGAATTGCAGCTGAAGGATATGGAAAGCGTTGAAAAGAAAATGCAGCGTCATGAGAAAATGATGAAACAGGGCGATCCAAAAATCAAGGTGGAATATGAAATACTAAAACGTTGCAAAGATCATTTGGACAATGGTAAAAATATCAGGGCCTTGGGATTAACCAAAGAAGAAAATTTGGCAGTTGCAGATCTTTGCTTACTAACGGACAAGCCTACCCTATATGTAGCCAATGTGGATGAAGCCTCCATGCATACCGGTAATAAATTTTCAGCGGCATTGATTGAAGCGGTTAAACATGAAGGCAATGAAGTGATTGTAATGACCAATGCCATTGAGGCACAAATCGCGGAGTTCGAGAGTGATGAAGACAAGCAGATGTTCATGGAGGAATATAAAATGACTGAACCTGCGCTTGATCGATTGATTCATTCCACCTATCAACTATTAAACCTTTCCACTTATTTCACTGCAGGTGTTCAGGAAGTTAGGGCCTGGACCATCCAGAAAGGATGGAAAGCACCACAAGCAGCCGGGGTGATACATACAGACTTCGAAAAAGGATTTATCAAAGCTGAAGTGATTGCATACAATGATTTCATTCATTACGGATCGGAAGCAGCTTGCAGAGACACCGGTAAATTACGTATCGAAGGAAAAGAATACCTGGTGCAGGATGGTGACATCATGCATTTCAGATTCAATGTTTAAAAACAACCGAATTGTCAAAGTATACAGATGAATGGTATTTTTTTAGTGTATGAATACGCGTTAAAAGCTACATCAACTTCCTAAACCCGGACGTCTGCTTCTGGATTTATTAAATACCATCCTCCCCTTTTCCACCCCTTTTCTCAACTGAATTTGTTCTTCTTCTGGAAGTTGTACGATGGACAAACATGGGTCGCTGCAGCATCCTTCCATTTTTTCGGCACAAGCCGAACATTGTATGAATAATAAATGACAGCCTTCATTTCGGCAATTCGTATGGGTATCGGCTGGTGCACTACATTGATGACATTGCGCAATAATTTCTTCTGTGATACGCTCTCCCAGCCTGTTGTCAAATACAAAATTCTTTCCGCGAAACTTATTGTCTAAACCTTGTTCTTTTACTTGATTCGCATAATTAATAATTCCACCTTCCAAATGAAACACATTTTTAAAACCACGGTGAAGCATATACGCACTTGCCTTCTCACATCTTATTCCACCGGTGCAGTACATGATGATGTTTTTCTCTTTATTGTTTGATAACATCTCAGCTGCCATAGGTAGTTGATCCCTGAAAGTATCACTCGGAACTTCAATGGCTTTTTTAAAATGACCTACCTCATACTCATAATGATTCCGCATGTCTACTACAATGGTATCCGGGTCTTCAGTCAATCGATTAAAATCTTCTGCATTTACATACTTACCCCGGTTAGCCATATCAAAAGATGGATCTTCAATTCCATCTGCAACAATCTTTTCTCGTACTTTTATTTTAAGCACCCAAAATGATTTCCCATCATCATCAACCGCTATGTTTAAACGCAATCCATTCAATGGCTCGTAACTGTATAGAAATGATTTGAATACTTCCCAATGATGCTCGGGCACACTGACCTGGGCATTGATGCCCTCATGGGATACATAAATTCTTCCAAATACATCAAATTGACTAAGTCCTTGATACAACTTGTCACGAAAAGTCAGCGGTTCTTTGATTGGAAAATACTGATAAAAAGAAACGGTAACACGACGAAATTTTTCTTCCATCAACCGCATTTTGAGCTCCTCTTGGGATACTCGGTTGTGTAATACCGGCATACGTTTTTCATTTGATCCCTTTTGGGAAATCTTACAAAGATTGGATGCTTGCAGGGCAAACCAAATTCGAAACGAAGTTAAACAAAAGTTTAAAAGGAAACTGAAACAGAACGATCTCCTCCACTTGCAGAAAGTGCGCCACCCAATAAGCCACCCGCTCCAACCACAAAAGAAGATCCTTGATATCTCCCCTCCTGATAAGCGTTTACCCAATCTACCCTGAAAATTTTGAAAATATTTTCAAGCCCCACAAACCATTCCTGGTAGTGATCTTTGGAATTGACCCAATATGCATTCGAGCCGGCAACCAAGAACCAGTTCCATTTTTTGAACATCGGAATCTTGTTGGTGAACATTCCATTGAAATGGTGTTCGACATGTCCTTCTATCACCCAAGGTGCCTGATTTGAATTTAAGTATGAACCCATCATCTGAAATCCATTCACATAAGAAAGGGTCGCACGTATAGCCCGACTATTGAAATGACGCAAATCTTGTACGTAAACCTTTCGGGTATTTAAGAACCCTCCTACTGAAAAATCATACTTAAACAATCCACCCAACTTGAAGTTTCTTTGTCCGGCCACATCAAATTCCCAACGATCAAAATCGGCATCGGTATTTCCGAAAGCAGGAATAGCTTTTCTGTAACGAGCAGTAAATACGGGGTAGTTCGATCCCATGCTCACCAATCTTTTGGGATATTGAATATATTTTTGGCCAGGTTGAATGGATATCTCGGCGCCTGAAATCCAGGCACTGTTCGACTGTCCGGGTGCAATAATATTTTTCCCTTCGGGTAGGTTTTCCCGGTAGTTCACTTTGTCTATTGAATTGATTGTATACAGATTTGTATTCAAAATAGCATTTCTATTTTCATAACCTGTTTCCAATTTCCAGGTTATCCCATTCAGATACTTACGCTCGTATGCTGTTTTAACATAGGTCTTCTCATAGATTTTCATTTCGTTTTTACCATCAAACAAA
>JBILCT010000298.1:0-2611 GCA_044353025.1 Ferruginibacter sp.
TTTTTAAAAAATGGAACACTTAAATGTTTCTTCGTGGGTAATCCGGATTCACCCTATTTCCAAAGTGATATTTTCCAGGGTATATTGAATTTCCTTCAAACGGGAACAAACAAAGCCAAACTCAAACAAGTAGGCAAACATGGGATTCTGATAGTGGAGGACATTCAAACCATGACAGACATACATCGTTTCCTAAGTAAAATGCATCGATCTGTTTTTAAGGAAACAGCATAACCGTGCCTTTCAAAATTTTTCTTTGACCAAGCAAATTGAAGCAATCGAGTACCCAAACATAACTGCCGGGTGATTGTAATTTTCCTTTGTAATAACCATCCCAGCCCCTGGCTTTGTCTTGTGTGTTAAAAATCAATTCGCCAAAACGGTTGTATACTGAAAATCTATTCAATTTTACAACAGAAGCAGGCAAGCGAAATATGTCATTCAATCCGTTTCCATTGGGAGAGAAAGCATTGGGCAAAAGGATGTCTCGATTCTCCACAATATATACGGTGATGCTGTCCACAGTTTCACAACCTATCGGTGTAGATCCCCTCACAATGTAAGTTTGTGTGCTATTCAGTCTGGTAATTGGGTTTGGAATAATCGTTGATGAAAGTCCGGTTGACGGACTCCAATTGTATTGCAACGCACCTGTAGCATTGAGTTGAACAGGTTGATTAGCCAATGCGAAAGTATCCGCTCCTGCATAAACCTGTGTGTGATAAACTTGCAGATTCAGGTCAAGGGTATCAGAGAAACAACCTTGTGATGAAAGCGCAAAAACACTGATTGAAGCAGGACCAGCATTGTTGAATACATGTCGAATGCCATTTCCGCTATACGAGCTTCCATCAGAAAATTTCCAAGACCAGTTAGCGATGACAGTAGAGTCTGTTGTTGTTTCTCTTGCCTCTAGTGTAAGTGTATCATCTAAGCAGATATCATTGACGGATGCTGAAATGGTGGGTGTAGGATGAATATATAAGTCTTTCCGTAAAGTGTCGCTGGCACATCCATCTGAAGAAACTACATGCAATAAAACGAGTTGATTGCCTGCTTGACTAAAACTGATTTGTGGATTTGATTGGGTAAAAGTTTGTCCGCTGCTTTCAATTTTCCAGAATCTGTTTTGTATGCTGGCATTAACAACGGTTGATTGATCCTGCAGTTGAATATTTCGATCCGTGCATAATGGATTGGCAGCTATTGCAGCAAGCGGTTTCGCTCCAATGGTAATGGGCTTTTCAAATGTTGCACTGCAACCATCAATACCAACCACTTTATATTTGATTCTATAATTTCCTGGTTGAGCGTATGTATGCGTTGGTTCAATGCTTACGGAATCTATGGGTGATCCGTCGTCGAAATCCCAGTATCTTTTCACGATTCCGCCTAATGTAATTGAAGAATCAATAAATCGAATTGGTTCGTTTACACAAAACCGTTGGCTTAAGTCGGAATAAAATTTTGGAACGAGTGCGGTACAAAAACTCTGAACATTTTTAGAACCTCCGGTTGCTCCGGTAAAGCCCCAATAAACAAGCGGATTTCCACTGAATACCTGATTGATTAAATCATAGTTGGCTGAAACCCTCGTTTGTCCATCAAAGAAAACCTCCATGCGGAATGTAGTGGCATTCCATACAACACGCATGACATGGTCCCGACAATCTTCCACATTATTATTGGTTGCGGAAATGGAAACCGTTGAAGAAATGTTTTGTGGACTGGTATGAACGATATCTCCATTTAATTGGATAGCCATATGGTCAAAAACAGGATCATTATCATTTGTATTCTGATAAGTGTCCAGTGTTACTCCAACAGAGGGTCGAACTCCTTCAAAGCCCATACCGCCGCCACTTCCACCTACATTGGTGCTGATAGGTTGAAGTACAAAAGCAATCCCGTCGGCACCTAAATCGTCGCATCCCAGATTTACGACAAAATAAAAATCAAATGATTGACGAAGGTCGATTCGGGTATTGTTCCAAACCGACCCGCTTTGAAAATCAAGTGCGCGGGTTAATGTGTAACAGCGACAGGAAGTAGAAAAAGCATCTCTGTTGACGGTGTACTGGGCCTGTAATTTTGTGTAGAAAAAAAATAAAAAAATCAATGAGAAAAAACGGAGACATGATGAATGCGTTATCAAATTGAATTTTATTTTTTTCATTTTATCGAATCAATAACACGTTTCCTTTCAGGACAATTGTTTCGTTGGTATACAAGTTTCTGACTGAGCCCAACCAAACATAATTCCCGGAAGGCTGTGGTTTTCCTTTAAAGGTACCATCCCAGCCGCGATTATATTCATTTGTTTCAAAGATAACTTGTCCATAAACGTTATAAACGGCAAATCTCTTCAATGCATATCCCACCGGAAAAGCCTTGAGTCGGTCGTTCAATCCGTCTCCGTTGGGCGTGAATGCATTGGGAACGTATAATGCCGGTCCTTTGTAAATATAAATTGTTATGCTATCATAAGAGGGACATCCGCCACCTGGTTTGGATCCCATCACTTCATAAGTAGTTGTGGTATCAACGGTGGCCACCGGATTGGGGATGTTGGTTGCTGATAAACCTCGAGCAGGCGACCAAGAATAAACCA
>JBILCT010000137.1:0-4566 GCA_044353025.1 Ferruginibacter sp.
ATTGGAATATTCGAGAGTTGGAAAAGTCAATGAACCTATGAGAGATGTTGTGCTCGATGAAATCATCGAAGAAATAAAGCTTTTACACCAGGAACAGATCAAAGAATTAGGAGCTGAAATCATTTTTGATCCATTACCTATTGTGAAAGCTCATCGAACACCCATGCGTCAGTTGTTTCAGAATTTAATCAGCAATGCGTTAAAATATCATAGAAAGGATATAAAGCCTGCGATTAAAATTTCATGCGTACAAAATGACAACGAATGGATTTTTACCATCAAAGACAATGGAATTGGAATTGAGTCTAATTATTTTGAAAAAATATTTTCAATATTTCAACGCTTGCATAATCGGGAAGAATACTCAGGAACCGGAATAGGTTTGGCTGTCACTAAAAAAATAGTTGAGTACATGGGTGGAAAAATTTGGGTAGAATCTGTCCCTGGAACTGGAAGTAGCTTTTACTTTTCAATACCATTCAACCCACATGACGAGAATTTGGGTTAAATGTGTTAATTTTATACGAATAGCATTACAAATTCCTTATGAAACCAATACGTGTATTATTGATCGAGGATAACGAGGGAGATATTCTACTTTTTAAAGAAGCTTTAGATCAGCGGGATAATCCGTGTGCATTGGAGGTGCTAAGAAACGGCATGTTAGCCATCGAATGGCTTGAATCAAAGGCATCATTATCTCCCCAAGATCTTCCACAGCTTATTTTTCTGGATATCAATCTCCCCAAAAAGAATGGACAAGAGGTTCTGTCATTTATAAAAAATGATCCTAGAATTTCACACATTCCTGTAATTATGCTAACTACTTCATCCTACCCAAAGGATGTAATCACCTCCTATCAAAATCGTGCAAACTGTTATATAACCAAGCCTGTGGATGCTGATGAGTTTTTAAAAACAATCAATCGCATCGAAGATTTTTGGCTTCATTTGGCATGTTTACCTGAATAAAATTTTAGTGCGTAAAATTGACAAATCCGGAATCAATATCGTTACTGGTTGTTGAAGACAATCCCGGTGATTTTCTTCTCATCCGAGAATACCTGGAAGAACAGTTTGCATTTATTAAAATAACACAGGCGAAGCGTTATAGTGAAGCACAAGAGTGCCTGACCCAATCAGAAGTTCCATTTGATGCGGTGCTTTTGGATTTGACTTTACCTGATAATACAGGTGAACAATTGATCAATGACATCATGCAGTATTGCGCGCAGATTCCTGTTATCGTACTTACCGGATTTTCTGATTTGGATTTCAGTATCAAGTCTTTGTCGATGAATATTTCAGATTATCTGATCAAAGACGATATTAATGCTTTCTCATTATATAAAAGTATAAAGTACAATATTGAACGTAAAAAAAACAATCGGCTACTGGAAGAGTCAGAAAAAAGATATGTCAATTTATTTGAACTTTCACCTCAGCCCATGTGGCTACTAGATATTCACTCACTTGAAATTGCACAAGTCAATTTGGCCGCCATTGATCAATATGGATACAGCAAGGAGGAATTTTTGCAACTCAAACTTTTCAATATAGTGGTGGATGATTTGAAAATGGAAGATAAATTCAAGGCTGTCCTTGATTTATCAAACAATAACAGTGTTTACAAAGGACGATTCAAACACCGGAAAAAATCCGGGGAACTCATAGATGTAGATATTTATGGAAATCAAATTTCCATGAATGACAGAATTTATGAATCTGCCATCGCCATTGATGTTACTGAGAAAATAAGAACAGAGCACATGATTACCAAAGCCATCATCAAAACACAAGAAGATGAGA
This sequence comes from Ferruginibacter sp., assembly GCA_044353025.1. GTDB lineage: Bacteria > Bacteroidota > Bacteroidia > Chitinophagales > Chitinophagaceae > Ferruginibacter. The sequence continues at coordinate 1,810 of JBILCT010000137.1, forward strand.
GGTATGAGATTGGTACAGAATTGCATGATAATGTTTGTCAGATTTTGGCTAGTAGTCAACTCAGCTTGGAAATGCTAAGCAATAAGGTGCCTGAAGAATCCATTGGGTGGCTCAATAAATCCCAAAAATTTGTTGGATTGGCACTCGATGAAATTAGAAATATTTCCCATCGGCTTGCTCCGTCTTTTTTTGATGAAAAAACCATTGAAGAAACATTTCAGGAGTTATTGATCAATGCAAATCCGGAAGGTAAATATGAAACCAACTTACTCATCGATTTCAAACAAATTAAACACCGCTTAAACAGTGACATTGAGTTAAATCTATATAGAATTATACAGGAACAATTGCGTAACATACAGAAATATGCGCAAGCAACTCAAATTAATATCTCACTTCGATTGAATGGGGAATATTTGATTTTAATTGTGGAGGATAATGGCGTTGGATTTGACTTTTTCAAAATCAAAAAAGGCATTGGATTAGCAAATATTCGCAGAAGGGCAGAGTTATTTTCAGGCACGATGGAAATTGATAGCAAACCGGGCGAAGGTTGCAGGCTTATTATACGAATACCTCCATCAAATAATTAAGGAGCTTTCATTTTTTTTCGACAATAAGAAGATTCAACTTTTTGATCTGTCTTCTGTTGAAAGCTAGGACTGATAAAGGAAATTACCAAGCCCATTCTTCAAAATATCAAGAGCAGATCAATTAAAAAGAACTTCAACCAAACAAATCCATTGGATTAATTTTCAAAAATCCCTGGCAGCCTTGAAAGAGAAATAATGATCAGTTTAAATGTGCCCTGCAACGTCCCCAAAAAGAAAAACGCCTTGCAAATTTTTGATTTACAAGGCGTTCTTTGTTTCAGTTGCGGACCGGACGGGACTCGAACCCGCGACCTCCGCCGTGACAGGGCGGCATTCTAACCAACTGAACTACCGATCCAATAATTTCGGAGTGCAAATATAAAGCCTTTTTCAATTTACAAACAAAGTTTTTCAAAAACTTTCAGTTAAGCTATTTTTGTGACCCGTTATTTCAACTTCTGTATTTAACGCTTAACTCATTTATTATGCCTTCTTTGGAAAACAGACAATTCCTCGATTTCGAAAAACCAGTTCAAGAACTTTGCGAACAGATTCTTCAACTCAGAGAATCTGAACAAAAGACCGGTACCAGCATGGCCTCCGCCATTGAATCTCTTGAAAAAACACTGGAGGAAACCAAACATTCCATCCAACAGTCGCTTACTCCCTGGAAACGTGTACAACTCAGTCGTCACCCCGACCGTCCGTATACGCTGACCTACATCGAAAAAATGAGCACCGACTTTATTGAACTTCATGGTGATCGTAATGTAAAAGACGACAAAGCCATGGTAGGTGGGATGGGTAAGCTCAACGGAAAAACCGTGATGTTTATCGGACAACAAAAAGGAAAAGATACCAAAACCCGTCAATACCGAAATTTTGGTATGGCCAATCCAGAGGGCTATCGCAAAGCACTTCGCTTGATGAAACTTGCCGAAAAGTTTAATATACCTGTTGTCACATTGATTGATACACCCGGTGCGTTTCCCGGATTAGAAGCAGAGGAACGTGGACAAGGTGAGGCCATCGCTCGGAACATTTATGAAATGATTCGTCTTAAAGTTCCAGTCGTTTGTGTAATCATCGGCGAAGGTGCCAGTGGTGGCGCACTTGGTATCGGAGTAGGCGATCGTGTAGTCATGATGGAGAATACCTGGTACACCGTTATTTCTCCCGAAAGCTGCTCTAGCATTCTTTGGAGAAGCTGGGATAAAAAAGAAACTGCTGCAGAACAACTTCGTCTGACCGGAGTGGATATGCTTGGCTTCGGACTGGTGGATGAAGTAATTCCTGAACCAATGGGTGGTGCGCATTGGGATTACGACAAAGCCGCAGAACTTTTAAAAAACTACCTCATCCCTACCTTAGAAACCCTCGAAAAAATCCCGGCCCAACAACGCATTGATGATCGAATCACCAAATTCGGACGTATGGGCTTTTGGGAAGAATAATCCAAATATCCATATCCATGCTCAATATAGGTGTCTTTGGCACAGGCCATCTCGGTAAATTCCATCTAAACAATTGGAAAGAAATTGATCAGGTAAACCTGGTTGGCTTCTTCGATCCCGATGATCTGATGGCGCAACAAATTGAAGAACAATATCAGATTCCACGTTTCCAATCTGCTTCCGATCTCATGGATGCCTGTGATGCAGTTGATATCGTGGCACCCACTATCTTCCATTTCGAACTGTGCCAGATGGCCTTACGAAAGGGTAAACATGTGTTTGTAGAAAAACCGCTCACCCATACACTGGACCAAGCGCGTGAATTGGTCAAACTGGCCAAAGAATCTAACCGTAAATGTCAGGTTGGTCATGTTGAGAGATTCAATCCTGCCTTCCTCGCACTCAAACCTTATAGCGTTCAACCGCGTTTCATTGAAGTGCATCGTTTGGCAGAATTCAATCCACGCGGCACCGACGTTAGTGTTGTGCTCGACTTGATGATCCATGATATCGATATCATATTGCACCTAGTCAACAGCAATGTAAATAATTTATCTGCCAACGGAGTTTCTGTCATCAGCGAAACCCCAGACATTGCTAACGTTCGCATTGAATTCGACAACGGTTGTGTAGCCAATCTGACCAGCAGCAGAATCTCGTTGAAAAAAATGCGCAAGATGCGTCTGTTTCAAAAAGATGCTTACATAGGA
>JBILCT010000139.1:0-4553 GCA_044353025.1 Ferruginibacter sp.
AGAAAACGGAAATCGTACGCATGGATGATGACACCTCCGGTTTTGATTTCCATTTCGAATTGGATGCGCCAAACGGAAAAAAGACTATAGGCATTGTCGCACCAAAAATCGAATCAACCAATGCCATTAAGATGGAATTAGAAGCATTCAAGGACGCCATCATCAATAACACTGAACCACCCGTGAGTATCATTGATGGTTATCGAGCCATGGAAGTGGCACATTTAATTTTGGAAAAAATCCAACACCAACCTCATTAATCAATGGAGGAAAAAAGATGGCATAGTCGTTGGCTGATCGCGAGTGATGCACTGATATTTTCCCTTACCTGGATTTGTTTCTACTACCTGCGAACTGTTATCTACCAATATCCCTTTCGTATTCCGCCGGGCTTCTATGTGGGACTATTCTTATACATACCCGGATGGCTTTTACTTTTCTATCTTTCCGGTTCTTACGAATCTTTATACCACCGGTCTCGCTTGACCGAAACCTGGAAATCCGCATACACTACGCTGATCGGTTGCTTATTGCTTTTGTTTTTCTTTATTTTGAAAAACCCCCATGAGAACAACCATTCCTATTACCTTGAATTTTTCAGTTTACTATTTCCTGTGCTGATTGGAACCTGGATCAATAGATGGTTTTTTCTTACCCAAGCAAAGTCACAAATAACAAAAAACAAAGTTCAATTTCCGGTTTTGCTGATTGGAAATCAAAACCTCGCTCAACGTTACCTGAATGACCGAAGTCGACTTTCGGTGAACGATGGTTATAAAATCATTGGATTCATTCAAACCGAAGGTACCCTTTCAGATGGAGTACTGGCTGATATTTCTACTTATACCGGAGAACATTCGGTGCTTCCATTTCTAGAAAAAAACGAAGTGGAAGTGATTGTGCTAACGGTTGATGCAAAAAACAGAGAAGCGTTGATTCGTTTGCTCCGATTGCTTTGCGATGAGACCATTCAAATCAAGCTCATACCTGATGAGGTGGATTGGCTAACCGGGGCCATACATACTTCCAGTCCGGATAAAATTCCACTGATTGATGTGCAACATGGATTGCTCCCACGCTGGCAGCAAAATATCAAACGCATTTTTGATCTTTCCATTTCAATTACGGTATTGATGTTGATGCTCCCCTTCATGATCTTCATCGCGTTTCGTGTTCGGCGAAGTTCGGAGGGGCCGATCATCTACCGACAGGAACGTTTGGGTTACCAAGGCAAACCGTTTTGGATGCTGAAATTCCGTTCCATGTACCCAGATGCAGAAATCAACGGACCACAACTCAGTCAAACCAACGATGCACGCATTACACCCTGGGGAAGAATCATGCGAAAATGGAGAATGGATGAATTACCACAACTGTGGAATGTTATCAAAGGCGATATGAGCCTGGTTGGTCCAAGACCCGAACGAAAATTCTACGCAGATCAACTGATGGACATTCGTCCGGAGTACCGAAAACTACTTCACGTGAAACCAGGCATCACCGGCTGGGGCATGATTCAGTTCGGCTATGCATCATCGTTAGCAGAAATGACCGAACGTATGCCTTACGACATGCTGTATGTGGAGAACCTTTCCCTCGGGTTGGACCTTAAAATTCTGATACAAACCTTTCACATCATTTTTTCAGGCAAAGGAAAATAAGCAGTAATTTCAAAATCGATGTCCAACTTATTATCAAGAAAATTATTTTGGCTGGCTATTTGTCTGATTGCTAACCATCATGCATATACGCAATCCATTCCTTATTGGCAACAGCAACTTACTTACCAAATCGACATCAAACTAAATCCCGAACTCAAATCATTGGACGGAGATTGTAAAATCAATTACATCAATCGTTCTCCGGATACGCTTACCTACATCTGGATTCACCTTTGGCCCAACGCCTATCGTAACGACCATACCGCTTTCAGTGAACAGCTGTTGGAAAACGGAAGAACCGATTTTTATTTTGCAGCGCCTGAAAAAAGAGGATTCATCAATCAACTGGATTTCAAAGTGAATGATGCGTCAATTGATACTGAATTGGATACAAAGCATGCAGACCTTGTCCGAATAAATTTGAATCGACCAGTTTTCCCAAACGATTCAATCCTGATTGAAACCCCTTTTCATCTGCAACTGCCTTCCCTCTTTTCAAGAATGGGTTACGAAGATGGTATGTTTCATCTGACACAATGGTATCCCAAACCGGCCGTCTATGATCAGGATGGATGGCATCCAATGCCCTACCTCGACCAGGGTGAATTCTATAGCGAATGGGCAGATTATACCGTAAGCATCCGACTACCGGACTCTTTTCAAATCGCGGCTACCGGCGTTTTGAAATCAAAAGAGAAAAACAACGATCATACACAAACCTGGACATTCCAACAAGAACGCATACACGATTTTGCCTTGTTTGCAAACACCGGATGGGTTGTTGAAACCGATACCTTACAAACCTCCGATCAATCTATTACCATTGAACTGTACCGAAAAAAACGTTCGGTCTATTCAAAGGTTAATCTGTTGGATCTGGCCAAACGTTCATTACAACAGAAAATTGAATTGGTAGGCCCATTCCCCTATTCAGTAATCAGACTGGTTGAATCTTCTCGCAAAGAAGGCGGCGGTATGGAGTATCCCATGATTGTGTTGTTTGATGCGACCCCCGACCCCATCGAACTGCAATCGGTTGTACATCATGAAATCGGTCATCAATGGTTTTATGGATTGTTAGCCAGTAATGAACGCAAGCATCCATGGATGGACGAAGGATTCAACAGTTATTATGACCAGCGTTTCTTCCCACCAAAATTTGAACCTACTCCGATTAAATTTCTCAACAAACGATTGCCGTTTTCTTTTGATGCGATGTTGATTCAACACCTGCAAGCCATTCATCGAGACCAAGCCATTGAAACACCTGCAGATCAACTCACTCCCTACAATTACCAGTTTATCACCTACCTCCATACAGCACAATGGTTGAAAAAACTGGAATCGAAACTAGGTCAATCTCGTTTTGATGAGGCCATGCGTGCCTATTATAAATCATGGTCTTTCAAACATCCGACTCCGCAGAACTTCAAATCAATCATAGATTCTGTTGCAGGAGTCGATTTAAACAATTGGTATGATGAGCGTTTCAAAACCGGACTAACGGAAGACCAGAAACGAAAAACATGGAAACTGCGCTTTTTGTTTGACCTGAATCAATCACAATCCCAGCGAAGTATACTATGGCTCCCCTTGATGGGATACAATCAATACGACCGATGGATGCCGGGTTTGCTGTTGCACAATTATGGCTTAGCGCCTACCCGATTTCAATTTTATGCGCTGCCCATGTTGAGCACCCATCAAAAAACCGTTCGCGGATTGGCGGGTGCCGAGTATACCCGTTATGGAAAAAAATGGGGAGAACGTTGGTCTTGGACGATACGTGCAGCTCATTTCACCAAAGATTCCTGGCTTGGCGCTGAAAACAAATCACCGGTCGGATTTGCATATCATGTTATACGTCCCGGATTAACCTACCGTTTCGGCAACCGTAACCCACGCAGTACGATAGAACAGCAATTGGGATGGAATACGTTTTTTATGGGGGAGCAGCAACCCAATTATACGTTTGACACAACAACGAATGAACTGAATGTTTACAAGCGTTTCAAACACACGATGATCCATCAACTGAGTTATCACCTGAACAATCGAAGAACATTGTATCCATATTCATTGGATCTGATGGCCGAATGGGGTGATCCGTTTGTTCGTTTAACGGCCACCGGAAAATATCATTATCAATATCCGAGTGGTGGCGGATTGAAACTGCGCGGATTTCTGGGTGGATTTTTTTACAACCGGAATGTTTCTAGTCAGGATAAATTTGAAGCGGAACGATACCAGCTTAATTTGAGCGGTATCAATGGAAATGAAGATTATACCTACAGTCATTATTTCATTGGTAGAAATGCATTTGATCGATGGACACAACAGCAGATGGCGATTAGAGACGGTGGGTTTAGAATACGCACTGATTTGCTCAATCAAAAAATAGGCAAAACAGATCAATGGTTGGTTTCCTTGAATGCAACATCCACCATACCACGTGAAATCAATCCGTTTCGGGATTGGAATTTTCAAACTCCCTTTCGCTTATTTTTAGATGTAGGCACCAATGCGGATATCTGGCAAAATGAAATGGGAGAACCGAAGTTGCTCTACAATGCCGGCATTCAGGTTTCTTTGTTGAAAGAAGTATTGAATGTGTATCTTCCACTGATGTATAGCAAACCCTTTAAGGAATATGTTCAATCTGTTTTACCTCAACCAAGTTGGAGCAAACGCATATCTTTCAGCATTGATTTAAGCAGACTCAACCGAAAAAATATCAGTCCAAGTTTTCCATTAGAGTGAACGAAATACAGATCATACCGTCACATCAAATCAATACCGAACGGTGGAATGCTTGTCTGCAAAGCGCTCCCAACGGCTTGATCTATGCAGAAAAAATGTATTTGGATCAGATGGCGGAGCAATGGAGTGGAT
>JBILCT010000299.1:0-2587 GCA_044353025.1 Ferruginibacter sp.
CAGGCGAAAAAATGACAGCTCAGGGTAGGGTATATCTCGCTTCGATGGGCATTTATGTTTTCAACAGAAAAACATTATTTGATCTGTTAGAAAAAGAATGTCCGGACGCTACCGACTTCGGAAAAGAAATCATTCCTCAATCCATTTCACGCTATAAAGTTGCGAGTTACCAATACGAAGGATATTGGACGGATATCGGAAACATCTATTCTTTCTTTGAAGCGAATTTATCATTGACCTTAGACATTCCTCCTTTCAATTTATTTGACAACGACAATATGGTTTACAGCCGTGCAAGGATGCTTCCTCCGGCAAAAATCAGTGGTACACAAATCCACCAAGCAATCATTGCAGAAGGGTCAATCATTCATGCAGAAAAAATAGAAAATACGGTAATTGGTGTTCGAAGCCGAATTGGAAGTGGCAGCAAAATAAAAAGCTGTTATATCATGGGGAATGATTACTATGAAACGCTCAATCAGATCAATGAAAACAATGAAATGGATATTCCAAAACTAGGCATTGGGGATCATTGTCAACTCACCAACGTGATTGTGGACAAGGATTGCAGAATAGGGAATCATGTAACCATTGTTGGAGGTGCTCACATGCAAAACCAAGATACCGCGCTTTATTCGATAAAGGATGGAATCGTTGTCATAAAAAAAGGAGCCATAATCAATAACGGATTTATCTTGCAATAACAAGTGTAGAATGAAAACTATAGCAGCACGTTCCAGATCATCATGGTAAGCCATTTGTATGACTCTGGGTCGCTGTTGTCCATCCAGTCTTTGGTCTTTTCAATTATTGTCTCTTTTGCTTTGGCAGGATTGAACACAACTTTTCCTTCAGTCATTGGTGTAGCTATTGTTTTATCGGATGGGGTAACTTTCGTGGCAATCCAAGAGCAATAGAGTCGAGGTATGGTCATGCCCAATATCATCCCAGGCAATCCGTGTATGGTGCATGGTCCACCTGGTATGGTGATTTCGTCGGTATAAAAAGCAAAAACATAAACACTGTCTAAAATTTTGCCAACGGCTTTTCTGCAATTGTAACCGGCAATGATTCTGTTTTCGTTGCTTAATTTCCAGTCTATTTTATAAATGCTGTCTTTGATTTGAAAACTGCTGCCAAAAACATCTTTGTTCATGATGTAATTTCCAGTGTTGTAATCGGTAAACCATTCTGATTTCTCATCACTCGATCTGAACATTTCATTGAGAGATTCTTTGTTTTCCCACCTATTGAAACTGTACTGACTTTTATTGTTTTCGAATTTGAAGGTGTAATAGGAGGTTTTGAAATTAGGCAATTTATCCTGCATCATTTCTCCCCACGCACTATTGCCCATGGTTTTCTTAATGTTCGTTTTTACTTCAAATTCAATTTCTCCACGTTCTATAAACTGGGCTTTTGTTTGGAGGAGAAGGCCAAGGAGAAAAAGGATGGCGATTGATTTTTTCATATGTTGAAATGATCTTTTTTGTTTTGTAAATGTGCTAATCTCTGTTCTTGATTGAGCTGAAATTGAATTCAATTATTTTTGTGTTCCTTTATTTTTGAAGTCCCAAGTAAAGCCGAGTAGGAAATATCTTCTGAGTCTTTGGTTTCTTTCTTCCGTAAATGTGTTTCCGTAGTAATTACGATCAATTCCGATATTCTGATTTAAAAGGTCTCTTACTTTCGCGTAAAGTGTAAATTCATTGTTCTTGAATGTTTTCTGAATTTGAATGTTTAAAAGTTGGTTATTCAGATTTCCATTCTGGTTGTTCAGATTTTGTCTGGCAATCATCTCAAAATCACTGATGATTGACCATGTTTTCTTGTAGTAAACCGTAGCGTTTAACGTAAGATTGTTTGTTCGGAAGGTATTGGCGGTCTTCGTTTGTGCGTTGGTGTTGTAGTTTAAAGAAAATGAGTTGCTAAGCGAGATGTCGTATTTCTCTTTTTTTGATTTGCTTACACCTGTTGTTAATCCGCCGCCTGTGGTATTCGAAAAACTTACTAGATTATTGATTACATCAGCAAATCGGGAATAATTCACATTCGCATTCAGGTTGATGTTGAGGTCATATTTTTTGACTTTGAATCCCATGCCCGTCCATGAGGTTAGCGAGATGTTTCCATTGGTGTTGATTGGGCGGGTTATGGTAGAGCCGGTTACAGGATCTATGATTCTATTGTTGGTAATTGCATTCTCATTGAAGTACACGTTTATGGTCTGAAAATTCCACATGTCTTTCAAAAAGTTGTAACCATTGTGTGTGAAGTTTATGTTGTGTCCGAATGATGGTCGAAGATCCGGATTCCCTTGATATTGATTGAAGATATTGTTGTTGTTTCTGAGGGGTTGCAATTGATCGATGGTGGGTTGAGTATTGCTTCCATTGTATCGAATTCGAAGCGAGTGATTGGATTTATAGCTGTATACAAAGCTAGCAGTAGGAAAAACATTTATGTATTTTCTGAGATACAGGGTGTCTCTAGATAGGTCGGCTAAATCGAACTGCGTGATGCCAAATCCTGAACCGAAATTCACTTTAAACTTCTTGTATGCGTAGTTGAATTTTGCCCCAGGGGT
>JBILCT010000090.1:0-5550 GCA_044353025.1 Ferruginibacter sp.
GCACATTGATCGTGCCCATGGGCGGCATCTGCCAAACCATTTCAGGCAGCATTCTGAACGCCACCACAATGAATAAATCTGCTTCTAATGATTTCAATTGTTCAATGAAGACAGGATCTTTTAGTTTCAGTGGTTGTAATACATTCAATCCTTTTTCTGTGGCATATTGCTTGACTTCACTTTGCTGAAGCTGCATTCCCCTGCCTGCAGGCTTATCGGGCGCTGTAACAACTGCCACAACATTCGCTCCTGCGTCTATCAGTTTCCGTAAGGAAGCAACAGCAAACATGGGCGTACCCATGAATACAATGCGTAGTGAAGAGATATCTTTCATCATTCAGTTTCTTTAAAATCCTCGTACAATAAATATTTCTTTCGGATCGCTTTGAATTTTTGCAATTCCAGTTGCCAGCTTTTTCTTATTTCCAATTCCGTTTTCCCGGATTTAATTTGCTTCATGAGTAAATCATTTCCTGCCAATTGATTAAAAAAATCATTTTTCAAAAAGAAGCTGTCTTTTCCGGGAAATAATTGATAAGCTTCCAACAGTAAATCTATTCGGATTTTTTTCTGCAATGATTTTAATAGTGCGGATTCTGTGTTGTGCAGATTCCAGCCGTAACAGGTTTGCCCGTAACATTTACTTTGCTTGGCTCCCTCTGTTGGATTCGGAGTGAAGGAATATAAATGCTTCGGTAAATCGGGGTGGCCAAATATCTGAAAGGGTTTATCTGTGCCTCTTCCTTCGCTCAGTAAGGTTCCTTCAAAAAAACAGGTGGAAGGATAGCAATAAACCGAAGCCATTTCACGCAAATTGGGGGAGGGGGCTATGGGCAATATGTACAATGAATCATGGGTATAGTTGATACAGGGAATAATGGTCAATGCATTGTTTGGCGAATATACTTTTTTGTTTTCCTTGGAAATGTGAAGCCATGATTCGCCTACTAACATAGATGCATACTCGCCTATCGTCAGGCCGTAGACCACTGGAACAGGCTGCATTCCCACGAAGCTTCGGAAAGCAGTATCCAGCACGGGACCGTCCACATAAAATCCATTGGGATTCGGTCTGTCTAACAACAGCATCACTTTCTTGTTTTCTAAAACGGCTTCCAAACAGTATTGCAATGAGGAAATGAATGTATAAAATCTAACACCAACATCCTGAATGTCAAACACCAACACATCCACATCTGCAAGATCTTCGGCGGTAGGTTTTTTATGCTTGCCATATAAACTGATTACAGGAATACCGGTTTTGGGATCGATACCGTTTTTAACTAATTCACCGGCATCTGCTTTTCCTCGGAATCCATGTTCCGGTCCGAATATTTTTATCACTTGAATGCCTGATTTCAAGAGGGTGTCAACCAAATGCAGTTTTCCTACTCGGGAGGTTTGATTCGCAAAAACTGCGACTCGTTTACCTGCCAGCAAGGGTAGATATTGTTTGGTTTGTTCAGCGCCGGTTTGAATGCTGCCTGGAGGTACAATTTGGGAAAAGAGCCCGCTGAAGCTCATAACTAAACAACATAAAATCAAACATCGAATCATATTTGTGTATTGTTTGGGCAAAGGTATTTGATTCAGGCCTGTGGTTTTTCACTAATTTTGAGTACCGATTTGTAGGACATTGATGATTCATTCGCTTCGCAGATTTTCTGAGGTGATCACGAAAAGCCATTACCATCATTTCGGATCTTTTTTCATACAAAAAAACAACAAAATGCAAACGGTAAAAGCAGGCGATCAGGTGAAGGTTCATTATACCGGCCGATTGACCAACGGAGAAATTTTCGATTCATCCAACGGACGTGAACCATTAGGATTTGAAGTAGGTGCCGGACAAATGATCAAAGGGTTTGACACTGCACTTCCAGGAATGGGCTTAGGCGATAAGAAAACCATAGAGATCGCTCCGGAAGACGGTTATGGTCCTCGCAGTGAAGAAGCGGTTATTCCATTCCCACTATCCAATGTTCCTCCTGATATGAAACTTGAACAAGGAATGTCGCTGACCCTTAGCAACGAAATGGGACAACCTGTTCCAGTGGTGGTTATCGAGGTTAAAGAAGATGTGGTATTGTTAGATGCCAATCACTTCCTGGCCGGACAAACCCTAATATTTGATATTGAACTGGTTGAAATTGGAGGATAATAGTAAATAACACCTTACATGTACGAATTGATTCAACGGGAGGCATTGATTGATCGCTTTATGCGTTATGTGCAAATTGATACGCAAAGCGATCCGGAAAGCAACGAACATCCAACCACAGCAAAGCAAAAGAACCTCAGTCGTTTGCTGGCTGAAGAGTTGAAATCTATGGGCGTTGCTGAAGTTGAAACGGATGATCACGGTTATGTATATGCGAAGATTCCCTCCAACACATCTGATTTGTCTATCCCTTCCATTGCTTTTTGTTCGCATGTGGATACTGCCCCTGATTGCAGTGGAACCAACGTAAAGCCAATTTTACATGATGGCTACGATGGGAAGGATTTGGTCTTGCCGGATGATCATTCGCAAGTACTTCGCTTGGCTGATTTTCCATACTTGAAAAATCATCTGGGCAAATCAATCATAACAGCCAGTGGAAATACTTTGCTGGGAGCAGATGATAAGGCCGGTGTGGCTATCATTATGCAAGCGGTGCAATCCATTATGGATCATCCGCAAATTAAGCACGGACCCATACGCGTGGTGTTTACACCGGATGAGGAAGTAGGAAAAGGTACAGATCGAATCCGCTTGCAACATTTGGATGCCCAATATGGATATACACTTGATGGGGGGGAAGCCGGAAGTTTGGAAGATGAAACTTTCAGTGCAGATGCCGCCATACTCACCATTCATGGCGTGATTGTTCATCCCGGATATGCGAAGGGATTGTTGGTGAATGCTATTAAAATTGCCGGAGAAATACTGGATGAGCTGCCTAAATCCGAATGGAGTCCGGAAACAACAGAAGGGCGTCAGGGTTTTGTTCATCCCATATCGGTGCAGGGCATCGCGGAAAAAACCACCATCCAATTTCTAATGAGAGATTTTACACGTGAAGGATTGATCGCACATCATAATCAGTTGAAAAAAATAGCCGAAGATGTGGTTGCAAGACATCCAGGGGCGCGTTTGGAATATGTAGAGAAAGAGCAGTACCGAAACATGAAAGAGGTTCTTGATACTTGTCCTAACGTTGTTGAATATGCGAAGGAAGCCATCAGCCGTTCCGGTTTGGAATTGAAAATGGAAAGCATTCGTGGTGGAACCGATGGAAGTAGATTGAGTTTCATGGGTTTGCCTTGTCCGAACATCTTTACCGGGATGCAAAATATCCATAGTAAATTGGAGTGGGTGGGCGTAGCGGATATGATGAAAGCCACAGAAACGCTGCTACATCTTTGTGAAATCTGGGCGGAGAAAGGGGCAGCTTCGAATTAAAAAAAATAAAAAATAACAAATCATGCAAAGTTTAATCGCACTTTGGCCTGTTCTACTCATTGGCATATTGATCGTCAGCGGATTGTTCACTGTAAATCAGGGAACCATTGCCGTTATTACCCGTTTCGGTAGATATTCAGGAATTCGTCGTCCCGGACTTCGTTTTAAAATCCCCTTGATTGATCAGATTTACAGACGGGTTAGCATCCAGAATCGTTCAGTAGAGCTGGAATTTCAGGCAGTAACCATGGACCAGGCGAATGTCTATTTCAAATCTATGTTGCTCTATTCTGTACAGAATGAAGCGGAGGATACAATTCAAAAAGTAGCTTTCAAATTTATCAGTGATCGTGATTTGATGCAAGCGCTGGTGCGTACCATCGAGGGTAATATTCGCGCATTCGTGGCTACACGTCGGCAGGCTGAAATCTTAGGTCTCCGCCGTGATATCGTAGAGTTTGTGAAGGAGCATGTGGATGCCTCATTGGAAGAGTGGGGTTATCATTTGCACGATCTGCAGATAAACGACATCACCTTCGACCAGGCCATCATAGAAAGTATGAGCAAAGTGGTGGCAAGTAATAATCTCAAAGCAGCTGCTGAAAATGAAGGTCAAGCCCTGTTAATTACAAAAACAAAATCAGCCGAAGCAGAAGGCAATGCGATTAAAATTGCTGCAGAGGCAGAACGATTGGCCGCACAATTGCGTGGACAAGGGGTTGCTTTGTTCAGAGAGGAAGTGGCCAAGGGTATGACACAGGCTGCTGAACAAATGAAACAAGCCAATCTGGATACCAATGTCATCTTGTTCAGTATGTGGACAGAAGCCATCAAGAACTTTGCTGAATACGGAAAAGGAAACGTCATTTTCCTTGATGGAAGCAGCGAAGGAATGGAGAAGACCATGCGTCAAATTATGGCCATGCAACAAATGGGACCGGATAAAAACAAATAAAGTTTAACAACTCCTTGTTCATTCCATTCCTTTGAATTTGTTTATTTGCATTCACCTTAAACGAATAGATAACCATGTTTGATATTTTTCTACAAACCGATACTACCGCTGCAGCCGCTCAAGCAGGTGCAGTTGCATCCGAAAGTCTTTGGAGTTTATTGAGCAAGGGTGGTCCTATCATGATTCCACTTGGAATTCTATTTGCAATGATGATTTATTTTTTTATTGAGCGTTGGATGATCATCCGTAAAGCATCAGATGTGCAAGATCAATTCATGAGTGGTATACGTGAAAATATAGTTCATGGAAATGTCTCTGCCGCCCGAAGTCTGGCAAAAAACAATCCACATCCAATTGCCAGAATCATCGATAAAGGACTTCAGCGGATCGGAAAGCCGATTGATGCCATTGAAAAAAGTATGGATAATGTGGCAAAGCTGGAGATTTACAAAATGGAAAAAAACCTGGGAACATTATCCGTGATATCCCGCATCGCACCCTTGTTTGGATTTGTGGGAACGATTATTGGGTTGGTGTTGTTATTGAAAGAATTTGCAACCATCACCAATCCATCCATCAGTCAAATTGCGGATGCCATGTACATTAAACTGATTACCTCTGCTACGGGATTGATCATTGGTATGCTTTCGTTTATGGGTCACAGTTATCTGGATACGCAGATCAATCGGATTGGCAATAATATGGAATCGGCAACCAGCGAGTTCGTCGACATCCTTCAAGAGCCTACTCGTTCTTAATTCTTCTTGTAACTTTCGAAACGTTCAATGAACATTAAATGTGATTGAAGAAAAAATCAAGCCATTCAAATGAAACTTCGCCGCACCAAATACAGAGAGGAACATTCGGAGGTGGATACCGGTCCGCTGAATGATATCCTTTTCATTTTATTGATGTTCTTTTTAATGATCTCTACATTGGCGAATCCGAATGTGATCAAGCTGAGTGTGCCTCGTTCAACCAGTGATACCAAACAGAAACAGAGCGTAGTGGTGAGTGTAGATAAAGACAAACAATTTTATATCGGAGCTAAAAGAATTCAGGTGGACTCGTTAGAGTCGGCACTTGGAAAATTTATACATGAGGGCGACAGTGTCAAGCCGGCAGTGGTTATCAATGCAGACTCAATTAC
>JBILCT010000198.1:0-3496 GCA_044353025.1 Ferruginibacter sp.
GCGTGATGAAAATTGCTAGAAAGCTGGGCGCTACTACTTCCGCTACCGTTACCGGTTCCGAATAGCCCGCGCCATTCGTGGTCGTCCGTACAAATCGTTTTTGCCATAGGTTTCCATGCCGTAGCTTCTGAACATCCTAACTACATTATCCTGCCATTTTTCATGGGTTTCCACCAAAGCTGCACCCAATGGATTTATTTGTGTGGCTGCGAATTTGCTCAATGCTTCATAGAATAACAGGGGTTGATCATCCGGAACGAAAAGTGCTTGCACAGGCTCAAATGCTTTGACGTGTTCAGATAGTTCCTCTTTTTCAGAAACAGGTATATAGGGAGGATTACTGATCAGCAGATCCGCCACAGGGAGTGATGCCCATAGCGCTTCATCCAAAAAATTCAAATGCTGAAAGTTGATCGTAGTTTCATGCGTAGCAGCATTTTCTTTGGCAGTTGACAGTGCATCTTCAGAAATATCGATCGCTGTGATGATAAGCTCAGGAAATCTCCTCTTCAGGGCAATTGCGATACACCCGCTTCCGGTTCCAACTTCAATAACAGATCTGTAGTTTTTTTCTTTGATGGTCTCTGATGCCCACACAACCAACTCTTCCGTTTCAGGTCGTGGAATCAGCACAGATTCATTCACCTTAAAATTGAGCTTGTCGAATCTTGCATAGCCCAAAACATATTGAACCGGTCTGCCAGTTCTTAATTCTTCGAGTGCATTTTTTAATGTATGTATGACAGCTTCATCGAGTGTATCATCGTTTCGAACAATCAAATCCGATTTTTTAAATCCGGTAATGTCTTCCATTACCCAATCTGTGATGATGCGGGATTCGTTTTCTTCGTAGCGGTCGGATAAAACAGTTCTGAATAATTGTCGGATGGAACGGATATTCATGCGGCAAAATTAATTTCTTTTCTGAATAAGACATATTATCAATCGGATGTTGAATGATCAGAGATTTTTCATAAATAAGGGGCAATACTGAAAAAACACAATAAGGAGTTACATTTGCCGCAATGTTGCAACATGAAATGTACATGAGGAGGTGTTTGGAGTTGGCTAGTTTAGGGCAAGGGTTTGTTGCTCCGAATCCTTTGGTTGGAGCTGTATTGGTTCATCATGATCAAATTATTTCTGAAGGGTATCATCGATTTTTCGGTGGAGCTCATGCTGAAGTGGATTGCTTATCGAGGGTTTCAAAAAATGATTATTCGCTTATTTCCTTGTCTACGATGTACGTGAGTTTGGAGCCATGCAGTCATACGGGAAAAACGCCGCCTTGTGTGAATGCAATTATTCAATCGGGAATCAGAAAAGTAGTAATTGCCATGCGTGATCCCAATCCATTGGTGAATGGGAAAGGAATTGAAATGATGCGTAATGCAGGTGTTGAAGTTGTAGAAGGGGTGTTGGAAAAAGAGGCAGAAATTTTGAATGAACGATTTTTGCAATGGCATTTGTCAAAAAGACCTTGGGTGGTTTTAAAATGGGCGGAATCGAAGGACGGAAAGGTTGGAACTGCTGAGCGCAAACCAATTAAAATTACTCATGCTGCTACTGATAAAATTGTTCATCGATGGAGAAGCGAGGAAAGCTCGATTTTAGTGGGAACGACAACGGCAAAAAACGATAACCCATCACTCACGAATCGTTTATGGACAGGCGCTAGCCCAATACGAATGATAATCGACAGAGATCTGAGTTTATCTTCCGATTTGAACTTGTTTGATGGAGCTACTACAACTATCGTATTTACGCTTTCGAACAACACGCCAATCAATCAGCCACATATAAAATATATTCAACTAAAAGAGATTACACCTTCTGCGATATTGGATCAGTTATATTCTATGAATGTTCCCTCGGTGCTGGTTGAAGGTGGTCCAACCATTCTTCAGTTATTCATCGATTTTGATTGTTGGAATGAAGCAAGGGTTTTTTCAAGTAAGGATGTGCTCATACCAGGCGGATTACCTGCGCCAATCTTACCTGATTCTAATTTTATTAAAACAATTAAAATCGGACCGGATACAATCAATTTTTACAGACGATAATCAATCATCATTGGACTATTTTTTTACCATACATGGAAGTGGAGAGGCGGAATTTAAGGATAGGGGGAGTCGATTTATTGGATATGCATTTCCGATTGATACGGTGGATGATTTTAAAAAAAAATTACAGGCGTTTAAAAAAATGCACCCCAAGGCGGTTCATCATTGTTTTGCCTGGCGATTGGGAATCGCCGGAGATACCTTTAGAGTGAGTGATGATGGAGAGCCGGCCGGTTCAGCAGGAAGACCGATATTAGGACAAATTGATAGTCGAGATTTAACCAATGTAGGGGTGGTAGTGGTTCGATATTTCGGAGGGACTTTACTGGGTGTCCCCGGCTTAATTCAAGCATACAAAACAGCGACAAGTTTAGCATTGCAAACGACACCACGCATTCAGCGCGATATCTTCTACAACTACAGGTTAGAATTTGAATACAATTTATTGAATGATGTGATGCGGCTGGTCAAACAATGCGGTTGTACGATCATTAAACAAGAGTTACAGCTGTTTTCCGTTCTTGAAATAGGGGTCGCAAAAAATCGTGAGCAGGAATTATTGTTTCGCTTAAATGATTTGAGAAGTTTGACCTGGTCTAGGGTTTGATTAAAGCTTGCAGGATCTTTTTTTGTTCAATTTTAACAATTCCCCTACTTTTATTAATTCTATGTTAAGCTAATTCATTGAGAATAAACAAACATGATGATTTTGTATCATGCCATGTTTATTTCGTTTATCAGATACGTTTTAAATAAAACTAACCCACTAACAAATGAGAAAATTGTTTTTAGGTATTGCAGTTTTGGTTTGCGGGATGCAGTCCAGTGCACAACAGTTGCATTTTATGAGCCAATTCATGCAACACAACACCATGTACAATCCTGCTGCTGCAGGTATGAACACAACCAACCGTGTAGGCGTAGCTTACCGGAGTTTATGGTCGGCATTTCCCGGCAACCCCAAAACGACCATGATTTATGGTGATTTTGATTTGAAGAAATACAATTCCGGCGTATCCTCCTACTTATATCGGGATGAGACCGGTCCTACCAGCCGAACCGGAATCCAGTTGGCTTATGCTTATCATATCAACGCAGCAAATAATCGCGATCGCTTCGGAATTGGTTTAGAACTCCGCGGGTTACAATATGCAATTGATAAAGTAAAGCTGGCAGAATCTTTAGGTGCAGACCCAACTGTGGGGGGGGCTGCCAACAAATTTGCCATGGATGCTGGATTCGGAGTGTATTATACCAACAGTAAACTGACCATTGGTGCAGCGGTAAGCCAATTGATGCAATCTAAATTGCAATTGGCAGACGTTCCAAATATCAAACAGGGTGGAAGATTGTATCGTCACTATAACATCACTGCCAATTATAAAATTCAGACCGGCGATGATATTTTCATTCATCCGTTTTTTATGGCAAGG
>JBILCT010000300.1:0-2573 GCA_044353025.1 Ferruginibacter sp.
GACCGTGATCAATCCTGATATCCCTGATTTTAGTTTCATCGATCAGGATGGCAAACCTTTTTCCAATAAGGAAACCGAAGGAAAAATTTATGTGGCAGAATATTTTTTCACGACTTGTAAAGGCATTTGTCCAAAAATGAATGCCAATATGCGAAGAGTGTTTGATGCATTTAAAGACAATGAAGATTTCATGATTTTATCACACACGTGCATGCCTGAAGTAGATAGTGTTCACATCTTAAAAAAATATCAACAACGAATGTTGGGTTCAACACTTCGTCAACGGCATGACGGGAGTTATGAATTGATTTCTGATTCAACGGGAAAGAAAATTACTACAGCAACAAATTGGAAATTTTTAACCGGCTCCAAAAAAGAACTTTATCAAATGGCTCGTCAGGGTTACATGATTGATAACGGAAAACCAGACTCTCTGCAAATTGAGCAACAATTTATACACACACAATTTTTTGCTTTGGTGGATCGATATGGACGCGTAAGAGGTATTTATGACGGTTTGGTTGAAGGAGAATTACAAAAATTACTCTCTGATATTCCAAAGTTGATGGAAGAAAAAATAGAATCGGCTCATTTTGTCAATGGTTTTAGCAACACGCCAAACTGATCGAAGAAATGCACAACAGTATATCCCTGCTTAAAACAAATGGTTTAAGTAAAACCAATGGTCGACTGGCTATACTGGACCTTTTCATGGCGGCAGGACAAGCTTTGGCTCATGCAGACATCGAATATCAGTTAGAAAAAACATTCGATCGGGTTACTATTTATCGGACGCTTCAAACCTTTGTTGAAAAAGGTATTCTTCACCAAATTCCAACCACAGATAATACCATTTTGTACGGACTATGCAAAGAAGCTTGTCAGGATGGGCATCATCATGATAACCATGTCCATTTTATTTGTATAAAATGCGATAAAACAAACTGTCTGGATGAGGTGACGGTGCCAGTTGTAAAACTTCCAAAAGGATTTCAACCGGTGCATTCAGCAATGTTGGTGAAAGGTGTTTGTAAGCATTGCAGGAGTTAGACGTGTGCAGAATTTTACTTGATAATGTTTGGCGACTATCCACGTTGCAGGTTACAGGTTAACATCGTGTTGATGCCTAATTCATCGTTCTAAAGTAATTAAGATTGATTTTTAAAATCATCTTCATTAAATGTCATTGTTCATTTCTTTTGCTTGATCAAAAGAAACGAACCAAAGAAAAATCAAGGAAAAACGAAAAGCTCCGCCCGTTTTTCCGGGCCACCCGCACATCGTCGTTCTAAGTGAATCAAGGATTCTTTGAAAATCATCGCATAGTAGTGTTCCGATTCATAGCCCATCATTCAATCAGAATAAATCAGAGTTCAAACAAATGAACATATCTTCTCATCGCTAAAACGAATTCAACCTTAAACCATTAAACCTAAAACGTTTTACGACTATCCAGATTGCAGGTTAGAGGTTAACATCCCGCAACGAATTCAACCTAAAGCCATTTTTAGAAAAACCACCCCACCATCCCGTTTTTTCAACATCAACCCTTAAAATTCAGGAATTAGCTTGCATACCGCATGATTCCAGATTTACCTTCCCCAATGCATTCAATTGAAAATCGAATTTTTATCATTCGGGGCGTTGCTGTAATGCTGGATAAAGACCTGGCACAAATATTTCAAACTGAAACACGTATTCTCAAGCAAGGTGTAAAAAGAAATATAGAGCGTTTTCCAGCTGAATTTATGTTTACCCTCACAGAACATGAAATCAATGTTTTGGTATCACAACTTGTGATACCAGAAATGAAACAGCTGGGGGGAGCTGCACCATTTGTATTTACAGAACAAGGCGTGGCGATGCTGACTACGATTTTAAAATCCGATTCAGCGATTAAAACAAGCATACAAATCATTCATGCATTCGTAAAAATGAGAAAATTAATTTCTCTGGAACATGGTTTTTCAAAACGTCTTGAGCATGTAGAAATAAAACAGTCTGAAGCAGACAAAAAATTTGAAAAAATCTTCTCGGCACTCGAAAAAGCCGATACAATACCCCAACAAGGTATTTTCTACAACGGACAAATTTTTGACGCCTATCATTTCGCCGCAGACCTCATCAAACGGGCTAAATATTCAATTATTCTCATCGATAATTATGTGGATGAAGTAACCTTGGCCTTGTTATCGAAAAGAAATAAACCCGTTGAGGTCGTCATTTATTCCGGACACAAAAATCCAATCCTTGAAACTGATTTTAAAAAATGGACATTACAATATGGTACAATCCAATTTAGAACAATAAAAAACAACCACGACCGATTTTTAATCATCGACAACCAAGCGCTTTATCATCTGGGCGCTTCGCTCAAAGACCTCGGACATAAACTATTCGCCTTTTCACGCATGGATCAAGAGCTGGAAAGGTTGATGGCGGCACTCTATAGTCAGAGCGAGAATGAGGACGGAGAGCGGGGATAAACCATGTTTCAAGTTTAAGGCTTAAAGGTTTAAGGTTTGCATCAAGGACACGACTTCAACCTGAAACATGAAACTTGCTAACGTTTG
>JBILCT010000301.1:0-2569 GCA_044353025.1 Ferruginibacter sp.
GCAGCCGGATTGGTTGCATTAAACAGCATTTTTCAGGTGTTATTATACAGTGTATACGCTTATTTTTTCGTAACCATTTTGTTGCCCTATTTCGGATTTGAATCCATACAAATTGATTTATCGATGGCGGAAGTAGCCAAAACAGTTTTTATTTATCTCGGCATTCCTTTTCTCGCTGGCTTTTTAAGCAGAATGATTTTCATCCCTTTGTTCGGCGAATCATGGTATAAAAATAAATTCTTACCAATCGTTTCTCCGATTACCTTGGTTGCCTTGTTGTTAACTATTGTATTGATGTTTAGTTTGAAAGGTGCCGTATTGCTGGAGATACCGCTGGATGTTTTGCGCATCGCATTACCCTTGGTCATCTATTTTGCATGTATGTTTTTAGTGAGTTTTTGGATTTCTAAAAAAATGGGTGCTGACTATGCAACTGGAACTTCTATTTCGTTTACAGCAGCCGGAAACAACTTTGAATTAGCCATCGCGGTGGCTATTGGAGTATTTGGTATCAATAGCGGAGAAGCTTTTGCAGGTATTGTTGGTCCACTGGTGGAAGTGCCTGCGTTGATTCTGTTGGTCAGGGTTGCGCAATGGATTAGAAAAAATTGGTTTAAATAAACGCACATAGCATAATCAAAATAATAGATCAGTTTTCATTGAACGCCCAATTAAACAACATGGAATCTAAAAAGAAAATACTCGTGTTATGTACCGGTAATAGTTGCAGAAGTCAAATGGTGCATGGTTATTTAGCCATGCTTGTCAGTGATCGAGCTGAAATATACAGCGCCGGCGTAGAGGTTCATGGGGTTAATCCGAAAGCTATCGCATCGATGAAGCGAGATGGAATCGATATTTCACATCACAGTTCTAACCATGTGCTCGAGTATCAGTCTATCTCTTTTGACATCATGTTCACCGTTTGTGATCACGCAAAAGAGACTTGCCCATTTATTCCCGGTAATGCCAAGCGAATTCACCACAGTTTCCCGGATCCTGCAAAAGCAAGCGGAACGGAGGAAGAGATTGAGCAAAAATTTGATGAGGTCAGAGATCAGATCAAGGCGTATTGTATCGCCTTCATTCAAAACGAATTCAATTGATTTCTATTTTCTATTTTATAGAGTCAGAATTGTCTGCATTTTTATTTTTGAATTCCAGTTGTCTTTTCCATGCTTTTCTGAGCCAGATAAACCAGAGCACTACCAGCATTGGGTAGATGCCAACAATGCCAATATTATAGTATATCGCATCCTGCCATTCGAAATGATGTAAATGCATGGTGGCACGAGTCATGCCGCAGCCAAAACATTCTATATTGAAGAAAAGTTTAGATGGACAGATTTCAACGCCGGTTTGATCAAAAAGATCGGCGGGTAAGATCCAAAGCAGAATTGGAAATAATAGTAAGGAAGCTATCCAAAGTTGATTAAGCCTGGGGTAACGAGTAGCGAGATTGGGAAAAGAAATCAGTGACATGTTATTGGTAGAGGATTGTAAGAAATTTTGCCTCCATTATTAGGCAAATCCAAGTTGGAGTAGGATAAAATAGTAAGCGGCTGCCTTTGGGAGACAGCCGCTATTTCTATTCAGAAAAAATTAGTTGTAGTATTTTTTCATTTTGTTAAGCGCATGGAACAAACCAGGCAACCAGCAAAGAAAAGTCAACAATAAGTTTACCCACCAGTCGTTACCAGACCAATTGTCCATAATACCCATGGCAATCCAAGCCCAACCCAAAATGGCGAGTAAAATGAAAAGTCCTTTAGAAACTTTGCCATCGTCATTTTTCATGGCTTTCTTAATAATTTTCTGAGCGGCTTTTAATTTCAACGTTTCTTTCAAAGTCAATTTTTTTCCGGTCATCTTTTCAACTTGCTTTGGTGTAAGTTTCAAGAATGCTTCGGTATTTCCTTTCACCAGATTGGAAATGTCATCGTTCACATACATGGTGCTGTTGCGATCGATGTTGTTCTCTTTGATAGGTAAAGCAGCTTACACAGTGAATGCAGCGAAGATCGAGAGGAAGAATAGCGCGATCAGTTTGGGTCTCATAATAAAATGATTTTTTGGTTCAATGCAAACTAAGAAAACATGTTCATCCTTCCAATTTTTTCTTTGGGGTGAATAATCAATATCTTATTTCCTGTTGTAACATTGTAGTATGCGTACGCGTATTGCTCCCACGCCAAGCGGATACCTTCATGTAGGTAATGTTTTCAGCTTCATCCTGACCTGGATTCGTGCCAAGCAGTATGGCTTGCAGACATTACTGCGTATAGACGATGCCGATCGATTAAGAAAACGACCGGAATATGTGGATGATATTTTTCGTGTGCTCGAATGGCTCCAATTAGATTATGATCTTGGTCCATCAAGCGTTGATGATTTCGAAAAAAATTGGTCTCAAAAACATCGTACACCGTTGTATGAAAATTTGCTCAACAAATTATTTACACATCCGGATGTGTTTGCTTGTTTTTGTACGCGCAGTCAAATCAATCCTTTAAATGATGAAAAGCAATGTGCTTGCATGAATCAATCCTACTATCCGGATTTACCTCAT
>JBILCT010000303.1:0-2556 GCA_044353025.1 Ferruginibacter sp.
GGCAGACTGGAACAAGAATTGGTGTAGGTAAAGGGTTTTAAACCCCTTCAATTAAAAGTGATATCCTACTTTGATTGCGATATTGAAGTTGAACAAGGTTTGTTTGTATTTGGCAAAACCTTCGTCGATGGTAGATCCGTTATCAAAATAATAATATTTCTTTCCGCTCACATTTCTCAATCCTGCCAATCCCGTAAAATCAAGTGAAAGTCTGTCGTACAAAACTTGATATCCGAATCCTACCAACATATCAGACAAATCTTCATATTCTTTCTTTATAGAGCCACGATGTACGTAGTTGAAGGTAGTGCTGTCATATCGAATTCCCGGAACATCAAATCTATGACGCATTCTATCGTAAGAAAAACAAAAATAAGCGCCATCAGGTGCTTCGCTGTCGAAATACAAACGAGGCTGAATGGATAGCATAAATCCCAATTGAGGCGTTCTTGAATCGAAATCGTATATACCATCTGCCTTATCGTCATACGGATCTTGCCCTCCTGGATATTGATAGTTGATTAAGTCTAGTCCATCTGAACCCCAAAATAAATTTCTCACGTAGTTTCTGTGGGTAAATCCTATACCACCTTGTATGGAAAAGAAATCCGTAAGCACTCTTTCATAATGTGCCGAAAAAGTACCCGGAATAAATCCAAATGGAGCAAGCTTCACCACATTCATCTCAGAAGATCCACTTTTTTTCTTTTTGATATTATAGGTTGAAATGCGGATGGTTGTGTCTTTCGAACCATTGCTGTATTGTGCCATCAAGGTTACACTCATGCAAACTGCTAATAAAAGAAATATTGCTTTTTTCATATTTTTCTGTCGATTTGTGCGCAAAACTAACAAATTGTAAATAAGCGCTGCATTATTTGTGGATATATCACCAAAAAAGTTCAGCCGCAATGCCGTCTGCGTATAATTTTCCTTCACGACTCAGTACGTATCGTTCAGGTTCTGTTTCTACAAGATGTCCTTTTAATAAAAAACGTTGCATGTTGCTTTGCAATTCCGCTCTTTTTTTATCGCCATATTTTTCTTCAACCGTCTTCAAATCCAAGCCTTCTTGGGTTCTGAGTCTGATCATGATGTATTCATTCAACGATTGTGTTTCATCCAGGATTTCCTTTTCATCCGGAATTTTGGATGAAGCCAGCTCGTTCAAATACACGATGTTGTTTGCGGCATTCCAACTTCTGGTCCTTTTTCCATCAAAAGAATGCGCAGAGGGTCCTAGTCCGAAATAAGGAACACCTTTCCAATAATTGCTGTTGTGTTTGCTCTCAAATCCAGGTTTTGCATAATTGCTGATTTCATAATGATTAAATCCAGCATCTAGCAAATGATCCATGACACGGAAAAAAAATGCGGCCTGCCGATCCGCGTCAACATCCTTGCTTTGTCCTTTTTTTATTTTGTGATGAAGTGCCGTCTGAGGTTCAACGGTCATGGCATAGCATGAAAGATGAGGAATGCCCATGTCTATCATTGTCCTTAGGTTTACCTCAAGCATTTCCATGGTTTGAACTGGACTGCCAAAAATTAGATCAGCAGTAATGTTTTCAAATCCAAGATCCTGAGCCAAAGGGATGCAGGCATAAGCCTGTTGGGCATCGTGTGCGCGGTTCATCCACTTGAGTTCTTCCTCAAAAAAACTTTGTATACCGATGCTTAAACGATTAACACCGGTTTTTCTCCATTCAATAAGCGTGCTTTCATTTATATCATCCGGATTGGTTTCGATGGTAATCTCTGCTTTGGGTGAGAGAGTAAAATGAGTATGTATTTTATCGAATATCCGATTCAGTTCTTCCGGCGATAGCAAACTTGGTGTGCCACCTCCCAAATAGATGGTTTCAATTTCATGTTCCGAAAACAGGTTTTGTTGAGCTTTCAGTTCCATTTCTCTGCAAATGGAATCCACCATTTCCGATTTCCGCTGCAATGAGGTTGAAAAATGAAAATTGCAGTAATGGCAAGCTTTCCTGCAAAAAGGAATATGTATGTAAATCCCCGCCAAAGATTGTAGTTTTATGAAGTATTTAGTTCTGCTCACATGCAAGTTAAACGGAATCCACTCATTCTTTATTCGCTTTTTTTATGGAGTTGCTTTATGGTAGCCCCCGGCTTCACTTTTTCTCAGTCAACACCTGTTTCAGATTCATTTCAAATCAAATATATTATTGCTTCTGATGACACAGCAAACAAGCTAGACAATCTCAGTTTGAATTCATTATTTATAAACCAACAATCTGCCGTTGAATATGTGAGCGCCCTTCCAAAAAAGCTTAGAAAAGATGGCTATGTAACAATAGCGGTAGATTCTACGATCTGGACAGATTCATTGGCTTTGGTCTATTTATTTGTAGGACAAAAATATCAATTGGGAAGCATTCGATGGTCCTCTGATTTGGATGAAATTGCGAATCAGATTTTACCCGAGAAAACAAAAAGGAAAAACAGCATACCCCTTTTTGCGCTTCCAGAATTACGTGAAAAATGGCTTCGTCATTTCGAAGAAAACGGATATCCTTTTGCAACCGTTTGGCT
>JBILCT010000022.1:0-8979 GCA_044353025.1 Ferruginibacter sp.
GTTTTCCGTTATCAATCATGTAACCCTGACGAGCCATTTGATAAAGTTCTTTTTTTGAGCCGGTTAAAAATTTCCAATTTGATGCTGAAGTAATTTTCTTTCCCGTTGTATCAGCAATTAATTCATAACTACCGTCATGTCGTTGACGAAGTGCTGAACCTAACATACGTTGCTCATATTTTTTTAAGATGTGAACACTATCCACTTCAGGCATGCAAGTGTGTGATAGAATCATAAAATCTTCATTGTCTTTGAATGCATCAAATACTCTGCGCATATTGGCATTCATTTTTGGACAAATGCCTTTACAGGTCGTGAAAAAATATTCAGCCACATAAATTTTTCCTTCGGTTTGTTTATTGGAAAACGACTTTCCATCTTGATCGATGAAATTAAAATCAGGGATATCAGGATTAATCACGGTCAGCGGTGCTTGATGAAAAGGGCGTTCATCCATGATAGCCAAGTAAAATCCGGCTAGAAGTATGGCAAAGAAGAGTAAATAGAAAACCCATTTTTTTTTGTACATGTGCTTTATTGAGGAATACAAAAATACAACAACGAAAACCAAGCATCAAGATCATTGTAATAAACTTGCAACACTATTGCAAAAAAATTAACTTTGCATCATGTCCATAAAACTGAATTGGGATGGGATGGGTATTTTAACCTCATTGGCATGCGCCATTCATTGTGCTTTTTTGCCTTTGATTGTTCCATCTTTACCCTTGTTTGGAGTAAATATCATCCACAATAATGCATTTGAATGGGCTATGATTGCGCTTGCTGTTTTGGTCGGAATCTATTCGTTATATCATGGATATATTCGTCATCATCACCAGAAATTTCCCATGGTTTTGTTCAGCGTAGGAATTATTTTCCTGGTATTGAAACAACTGTTGGTTACTTATCAAATTCATTTGCTGATGAATAATCGATACGAAGAATATTTATTGTTGTTGACAGCGGTTTCATTTATTATTTTCTCTCATTACCGTAATTACCGTTTAAGCAAACAAACGAAATGCCACTCGGCGCATCATGCACATTGAGTTTTGATTTATAGTTATTCAATAGCATCCGTACAAGCATAGATATTTTTATAAAACATGGCAGAAGATCTCATCAAACATAGCGGAACAAAATCAGAACAGTATCAATCGTTGATCTTGCAGATTACAGGACTGTTGCAAGGTGAGACGAACCCCGTTGCTAACATGGCGAATGTTTCAGCAGCACTCAAGGAACAATTTGAATGGTTGTGGGTTGGTTTTTATTTGGTGGCCGGCGAGCAACTGCTCCTTGGACCATTTCAAGGTCCGATAGCCTGTACAAGAATTTCGAAGGGAAAAGGAGTATGCGGTAATTGTTGGGCATCTGGTCAAACAATCATTGTTCCGGATGTTTCGAAATTTCCGGGTCATATCGCATGCAGTTCAAAGTCTCGATCAGAAATTGTGGTGCCTTTACTGAACAACACAGAGGTACTGGGAGTGTTGGATGTAGATGCCACAGACCTAGATGCTTTTGATGAGACAGATCAGCATTATCTGGAAGAAATCGTTCGACTGTTGATGGCGCATTCCAACTTCGAAAAGTATTTCTCTGTATAGAATTTATTAAAGCTTTCCGCAATGGTCATTAAATCCATTCCCAATTTTCTGTGCCATTATTTTTTGATTGCTCTTTTGAAAACCTTTTTTGTTTTGCCCTTTTGATGGCGAGGTCTGCAATCAGTGCACCTGCATCCGTTTCAGGATTTGATTTCAGGGTTTGTTTTAAAACTGATTCGTCTACATCCAGTTGATACAGCCAATGAATGAGTGCATTGAAATCCTTTTGAATGGTATCGTTAATCCATTGGGTTAGCTTTTCTTTGAGCAAAGGATCATCCCAGGCAATCAAGGAAGGATCTTTGAATAGAACTTCCCAATCAGTTTGATTTTTATGGTCAATCATTTGGGAACATTTAATATTTCTTTTTTATAACGAATATGATCAAATTTAATCTTTCAAAAATCAGTTATGTTGATTGTGATTTGAAAGTATTCTATTTTAGTTTATATCGCTTGCCTTTCTCTGTAAATAAACTTTCTTTGCACCTTCGATTCATATCCTAATCATCATTGGGTAGTGATTGTCATCAAAACCTTTAACATTCGTTTCAATTTATATGTGGAAAAAACTTGCCCAATTCGTTCTTCGATTCAGAGCTACATTTTTATTGGTATTTGTTCTGCTGACGCTTTTGATGGCATATTTCGCAGCGCAGGTTAAACTGAGTTATGATTTTGCAAAAGCCATTCCCACCAACCATCCCAAATATCTGGATTATCAGCAATTTAAACAGCGTTTTGGAGATGATGGAAATCTGATTGTGGTTGGTGTAAGAGATGCTGAGTTTTTTACGGTTGAGCATTTCAATCACTATCGAACGCTACAGGAATCACTTCGAAAAGTGGCATGTGTGGAAGATGTGCTGGCAGTACCGGGCACGGTTGAATTACAACGAGACTCAACCGGAGAGCGCTTGGAATCAGCAAAAATATTTTCAAATCTGATTACTGATCAGGCAATACTTGATAGTCAGGCGCTCAGATTTAAGCGGGTAATGTTTTACCGGGAGTTGCTGTACAATCCGGAAACGGACGCCTATCTAATGGCGGTGCGAGTGAATAAGGATTCCATGAATTCACCGGCACGTGTTCAAATCGTGGATGATATTCAACAAGTGGTAAGTGCTTATCAAAAAAACCTCCCTGAAGTTGAAACCCATATCAGTGGATTGCCTTTGATCAGAACCATCTTGGCGGGTAGAATTCAGCAAGAGATGAAATGGTTTTTGATCGCATCGCTTGTTCTGAGCATATTGATACTATTGTTGTTTTTCCGATCATTGACGACCACTTTACTTTCGATGACTGTTGTCATAACAGGTGTGATTTGGTCTGTTGCACTTATTCATCTGATGGGTTATAAAATCACATTGCTTACCGCCTTGCTTCCTTCTTTGGTGGTTGTCATTGGAATTCCTAATTGTATCTATTTTATCAACAAGTACCATTCGGGGTATTTGCTTAGAAGCGATTTGGAAGAAAAAGAGAGAAAGTATCAGTCATTGGTGGACATGGTCAGCAAAATGGGTGTCGTTACCTTGTTCTGTAACATAACCGCTGCGATTGGTTTGGGAGTATTTGCCCTTACTAAAAGTGCGGTGCTCAGTGAGTTTGGAATGGTAGCCGGTGTGAGCATTCTTCTGATTTTTGTGGTTTCATTTGTGTTATTGCCAGCGGCATTGAGTTATTTGCCTGCACCTAAGTCCAGAGAACTTAAATACCTGGATGCACGTTGGATTGGTCGTTGGTTGAGTGCCATTGAGCTTTGGGTATTTCAGCATACAAGGAAAGTAATGTTGGTTACCGGATTGGTTTTATTGGTTTCCTTTCTTGGCATCATGCGCTTGAAGTCGGTTGCTTTTCTGGTGGATGATTTACCCAAGAAAGATCCGGTTTATCAGGACATGAAATTTTTTGAAACGCATTTCAAAGGCATTATGCCGCTGGAAATTGTGATTGATGCCAAAAAGAAAAGGGGGTTACGAGGACTGAAACCGTACCGGTTGATTGATTCATTGGCTGATTTTTTGCATCAACAACCAGAAATGAACCGTCCGTTGTCTATAACAGAAGGGTTGAAAATGGCAACGCAAGCATTTAACGATCAGGATACGAATGCGTATCGGATGCCCGGAGATTTTGAGGCGGTCTTTATGATGGACTTACTAAATCAACGAGGTTCAGGCAATGGAAATGGATTAACCAAGATGATGCGGTCGTTTATTGATAGTAATAAGCAATACACGCGGGTTAGTGTGAGTATGAAGGATGTGGGCACGGAAAGGCTGCCCGAATTACTGCAAAAAATTGAGAAAGAAGCGGTCAGATTGTTTGATACAAGCTATCATGTTACACTCACAGGCACGAGTATAACTTTCTTGGAAGGGAGCAAGTTTATCATTAACGGATTGAAAGAGAGTATTTTCTGGGCGTTTTTATTGATTGCGTTGTGTATGCTTTATTTGTTCCGGTCGATGCGGATTCTTTTATGCTCTTTGATACCCAATTTGATTCCGCTGGTTATTACGGCAGGCATCATGGGGTGGACGGGTGTACCGCTCAAACCCTCTACGGTATTGGTTTTCAGTGTTGCTTTAGGCATCGCGGTGGATATAACCATTCGTTTTTTGGTGAATTACAGACAAGTATTACCTGAGCATCAGGGAAATGTATTTGATGCGGTTCGAAGCACGGTCCAACAAACCGGCTTAAGTATTATATATACTTCATTGGTGCTGATGGTTGGCTTTATTATTTTTTGTGCCAGTCAATTCGGCGGAACGTTTGCGTTGGGATGGCTAACATCTGTTACATTATTTACAGCAACGTTGACCAATTTAATCGTCTTGCCAATTTTGTTAAACTACTTAGCTCCGAAAAATCAAAAAAGCTAAAACAATCATTTGATTTTCAATTTGTATTAAAAATCAGCGCAGCGTAAAACATCAAAAATTTGTCTTAAAAAAATTAACATTTAATTGATTTACCCCCTTATATTTGTATACCTAAACCAAAAAAACGTATGAGAAAAGTAATCTTAACCTTGTTGGTTTCGATGGCAATTTCTTTTGGAGCACTCGCTCAGAAGATGGTTACCGGAAAGGTAACGGATGCCGGAGGCAAGCCAATGTCCAATGTTTCTGTTGTTGTAAAAGGTACCAAAGTTGGTACGACTACTGCTGCTGATGGTACTTATTCCATCACTGTGCCAGCAAATGGTAAAGTACTCGAGTTCAGTTTTCTGGGCTACGATTCTTACACTGTAAATGTTGGCTCAAAGGCCACTATTTCACCATCTTTAAGCATGTCTGATTCAAAAGACTTGGATGGTGTGATTGTAACTGGTATCAGCAAGATTAAGAAATCTCAGTTTGCCGGTGCCGCTACTAAAATTGGCGAGAAAGATTTGAAAAACCAACCTGTAGGTTCGTTTGACCAGATCTTCCAAGGTCGTGCACCTGGTGTGACTGCGCTTACTTCAAGTGGTCAGCCTGGTTCCTCAACTAACATCATTATCCGTGGTACAGGTTCCATTGAAGGTGGAAACGCTCCACTTTATATTGTTGATGGAATTCCGGTGGAAGCGGGTGTTTTCCAAGGATTCAACCCCAATGATTTCGCATCTGTGGATATTCTTCGTGATGCGGCTTCAACAGCACTTTATGGTTCACGCGGTTCTGCCGGTGTGATTGTTGTTACTACTAAGAAAGGACAGGCCGGAAAAATGAAATTGGGTTATTCTGCTCAGTTTGGTATCAAAACCAAGCCGGTTTATCCATTCCGTGCGATGAATTCTTCTGAATTGTTGAAGGCGCAGGAGCAATATGGTTTGATTGTAGCTGATGGTGATCCCAACAGTACTTTAAACGATACGACAGCCGGTCCTGGTAAAAACATGCCTGGTTTCTTCTATTCTCCATTGAATCCGCGTTATGCATCTTTGACCGCAGGACAAAAAGCAAAAGCTGATTATATTTTGGACTCATTGAACAGATTGAACACCAATTGGTCTGATTATGTTTTCCGTACAGGAAATTTCAGTAATCATCAGATCACTTTATCTGGCGGTACCGGGAAAACGCGTGTGTTTACTAGTATTGGTTTGTATAATGAGGAAGGAATCACTTTGCGTACAGACATGAAGCGTGCTACTTTGCGTAACAATATTGATTTTGCGGATGACAAGGTTACCTTCTCTGTAAATACCAATTTGGGTTACACCAAGCGTAATTTCCAGCAATCATCTACAGGAAACAGTTTGGGAAATCCATTCCTGACTTCTGTCGTTTCAGCTCCTTATGCTTCAGTTTATAACGCGGATGGTACGTATGCTACTGGTAATGCAGGTTTGTTAGGTCGTAATATTTTCTCTGCGGCCAACCAATTGGATCTTACTTCAAGGGATTTGAACTATAGTGATCAAATTAAAGTGACCATGGGTGTTTCAGGTGGTTACAAAATCAATGAGCAATTAACTGCCAACGTAACTACCGGTTTCGATTTCCGTGAAACTAACGGTACAAACTATGGTAGTAAATTGGCTTTCACACGTTTGACCTCTACTTCGATTACCGGACGTGCAGGTTTCCAGTCTGAGAGTTTAAGTCGTTATGTTCGTGCTACAGTGCGTCCTTCTTTGACTTATCGCAACTCAATTGGAGAGAAACATGATTTCGATGTGTCGCTCTACGGAGAATATGTTCGTGAATTTAACAAGTCGTTGAGTACGACCGGTTTTGGAACTGATCCAAAGCGCCCGAACACGATGGCGGTGATTGTAGGTGCAAATGCAACCAATCAATTGTTCCACAGTGTGAGTGGTGGTAAATCAGAAAATGCTTTGTTATCAAGTTTGTTGACCGGCCGTTATACTTACGATAATAAGTATACGCTGACTGCTTCTTATCGTCAGGATGGTTCCTCTAAATTGCCTGTGGATACACGTTGGCAAGGGTTCTACTCTGTGGGTGGTATCTGGGATGCGACCAAAGAAGAGTTCATCAAAGACATCAAGTTCATCAATTTGCTACGTGTGAAGTTGAGCTATGGTGGTTCGGGTAATGCGGATAACTTCCCTGGTGGAGACTATCCGTATCAAAATGCTTACACACAAGGACAATATTCAGGTATCAACACCATCATCGCAAGTTATCCTGGAAATCCTGAGTTGAAATGGGAGAAGACCTTGGTAACTAACTTCGGTATCGATTATGAGGTGTTGGATCGTCGTATTTATGGTGATATCAACATTTATGATAAAACAACGGTTGACTTGTTCATTCAGAAGCGTTTGAGCGCTGCCGGTGGTTTTGGAACTGGACAAGCATTGTCAATCAACGCAGGTAAGTTAAGAAACAGTGGTGTTGAAATCAGTTTGAATGGCGAAGTGGTACGCAAGAAAGACTACTCTGTTACTATTTTCGCTAACATGGGTTACAACAAGAACAAAGTGGTTAGTCTGGGTGGCGAACAGCCTTATGAAGACGGAACCGAGTTGATCAAAGAAGGTATGCCTTTGGGAACACACTACGAAGTAAAATGGGGTGGTGTGGATGCTGCAACTGGTGCTCCTTTGTTCTATGACATCAATGGAAATCTGACTACCGTATATAGTGGCGACAACCGTGTACAACAGTTCGGTACATGGCAGGCGCCTTATCGTGGTGGTTTCGGTTTGAATGCCAAATACAAGAGCTTTGAATTATCTGCTTTGTTCAGCTGGCAGAGTGGAGCTACCAAGGTAGACAACATGGAATACTTTGTTGAGAATCCTGTTGGATTCCTGGCAAATGGTTACAACCAATCTGCAGATTTGCGTTTCTGGCAACAGCCGGGTGATGTGGTGAATACGCCAAGTCCATTATACGGAACAAGCTTCTCATCTAAAATCATTCATGATGCATCATTCCTGCGTTTCCGTGATTTGCGTGTTGCATACACGCTTCCAAAGAACATGTTGAACAAAATCAAATTTGTATCAAACATCAATGTTTATGTACAAGGTTCTAATTTGTTCATCTGGACCAAATGGAGAGGACTGGATCCTGAGGCTGGTGGTGTGAACATCAACTTGAGTGAGTTCCCGAACCCACGTTCATTCACAGCAGGTTTGGACATCAACTTTTAATCACTACAAAACGCAAGAAAAATGAAAAAACATAATTTATATCTTATTGCTGCTGTAGCCCTGGTGTTGGGAATCAGCAGTTGTAAAAAAGAGTTGGATCTCCAGCCCACCGATACATTCAATGAGAGTAACGCATTCCTTGATTTAAGTGACGTGCAATTAGGTGTAAACGCTATATACGGACGTTATGGTACTTACCTGAACGATATGTATGTAAGTGCGTTGGTGTCTGACGAAGCAAAATTGGGTCCTGATAACAGTGGTCAGGGTGCCTTAACCTATCGTTATCAATATGCATCAGATAATACCTCCGGGGATGATGTTACCTCTGCTTGGGGAGGGTATTATTCAGTGATTGACCAATGTAATCGTGTATTGCCAAAAATTGATGAAGTGAGCACTTCTGCTGCGGAATCAGATCGTCGCAATCACCTGAAAGGCCAATTGTTGGCCATGAGAGCAATCTCTCATTTTGGATTATTGCAGGCCTATTGCAAAAACTACAATGCTGCAGATCCAAAAGGAGTTCCGGTAATGTTGACTTCTAATCCGGTTGCAAAGCCGGCCCGTAAATCAATGGGTGAAGTAATGAATCAAATCGAAGCAGACTTGGCAGAGGCTAAACTTTTATTGCCTACTACATCCGTAAGTAGTTTTCGTGATACGGTTTTGAATCGCGTGAATGTTGCTGCTTACCAGGCTCGCATCGCATTGTATAAAAACGATTATGATGCAGCTGCAAATTATGCGACAGAAGTAATTTCAACAAGCGTTCGACCATTGGTTTCCGGTACTCAATTCGGAGCAATCTGGACGGATGATGACGTAAATGCTGAAGTGTTATTCCGCATACGTTTTGCAACGAGTGGATCTGTAGGAGGAATCTGGACTACTACTGGTGGTTCTATCTACATCGCTCCTTCAGACAAGTTGACTTCCAAATACACTGCCGATGACATTCGTGCTACCACTTATATTGGTGAAGATGCTTCTGGAAATCGTTTTGTAAATAAATTCTTCAACTCATCTCGCGGTGGTCGTGTAGTTGACTTGAAAGCTTGCCGTATGTCTGAAATGTATTTGATTCGTGCTGAAGCAAATGCTCGTAAAGCAAGTCCTGATATCACTTCTGCTTCTACCGATTTGAATCGTTTACGTCGTGCACGTATTGACGGATATGTGGATGAGACCTTCTCAAATGCTACGGCTTTGACTAATGCCATCATGGATGAGCGT
>JBILCT010000023.1:0-8956 GCA_044353025.1 Ferruginibacter sp.
TGTTTCATCAGTAAGCTGTAGTGATTTTTGGATACGTTCGTAGTGCTTTTTTGAAAACTCTTCGAAATAAGATGCAATGATATGCTTTGCAATTCTTACTTCTTCGCCGTCATCTTCCTTTCGAATGAGTTGAAGCAGCAAACATTCTTGTAAATCACGTGCACCAACGCCGGCAGGATCAAATTGTTGAACTTGTTTGATCACGGATTCAATTTGTTGTTCATCCACATCCAGATTTTGACGGAATGCCAAATCATCCATGATAGATGTAATTTCTCTGCGCAAATATCCATCGTCATCCAAACTGCCAATAACCTGTTCAGCAATTGTTTGTTCTACCGGATCAAGTTTTAATACGCCAAGTTGATGAATCATGCTTTCGTGAAAACTAACTTCAACCCGATTGGGTAAAAATCCTTTTTCATCCATTTCAGGGGAAAAATCTTCCCGCGTTTTATAATCTGCCACATCATCATCTTCGTCACGCACATATTCACTGATATCTATATCCTCATACTCTTCCTCACTACCATCCGGATCCTGATCATTATCCGCCGATGTTTCAAACTCATCCTTCAACTCTCCTTCACCATCTTCCTCTCTTAATTCCAAAGCCGGATTCTCTTCCAATTCCTCCTTGATACGTTCTTCGATTTGTACCGTCGGCAATTGTAATAGCTTCATTAGCTGTATCTGTTGTGGAGACAGCTTTTGTAATAGCTTTTGATGTAAATGTTGTTGAAGCGCCATGTTGAATTTCCTGGGGCGAAATTACGATGCAAAGACCGGAACTAAAAGGAAATCCAAAGATTGATTAATCCAAATGATTGTTGTTTTCTCTGGCAAGAAAAACAAATTCATTCAAATATATTTTCGTGAGCACCAAAAAATAACTGATCAACAAAGGACCAAAAACCAATCCGATGAAACCAAAAAGGTTGAGTCCTACAATCACGCCCAAAACCGTAATCAGCGGATGCACATCGCCGATTCTTTTCATTAGCGTAATGCGTGTAAGATAATCCACGTTTCCGGTAATAATCAAACTGTACAAACCCAATCCGGTGGCCATCCAATCATTTCCTGTCGCATAAAAATAGGCCACCAATGGAACCCAGATAATCATGGTTCCAATCAAAGGAAAAAATGCAAAAAGCCCGGTGAAAAAACCCCACAAGCCCCAATCAGAAACGCCAAAGATCCAATAACCTATGGCCGCAACAACGCCTTGCACGAAACAGATTAAAGGAATGCCCAACGCATTTGCACGGATCATTTGTCTGGTTTCAATGGCAAGCAATTGTATATTCTCTGATTGAAGGGGAATAATTTTTCCAAGATATCTTTCCATATTTCTCCCGTGTACTAACAGATAATAATACACGAAGAATAACATCAGCATATTGGTAAGTATCAAGGCTGTACTATTGAGCAAGCCTGGAATGAATTGAGTGATGTTTCCGGCCAGCATTTTTGCGTTGTCAGGCGTAACTATAGCAAAGCCGGTCCAATGTTCAATTTTTGTAACAATGGTTTGCAAGCCTTGTATGATTTTATCCTGATGTTGTGAAATGGAAATGATTTTAGGATAGATCAATGCTATGCTGATCCAAATCAGCATCAAGAAAACAAGTAAATAACAGAAAATCAATAAGGCCGCTGCTGCACCAGGTTTCCAACGGTAGATTTCTATGAGTTTTAAATAGGACGATCGACTCAGTATATAAAGCGTGATCGCACCTAAAAATGCCGGTATAAACGTGGTGAGCTCTGATACCAACAAATAGCCAATGAAAAGAATGGATGCAAAAATGATGATTTGCTTCAGTCGATCATTAAACGGATTCGTTTTCATGCTAAGTTATTTATCAAATTCAAATAGCCGTTCAGAGAGAAAAAATCAGTATTTATGCCTCTTTCCAAACAGAAAGTCCTTCACTGCAGTTGGAACAAATGTCGATATTTTTTCTGCCGGATAGCAGTTGCTTTCTAAAGGTTTTGTAGGCCGGACTTTTCCAAACGGTCCTAAAATCCGCTTTTTTAAGATCGCCTAGTTGATGTGTTGCATCTTTATCAAAGCAACAAGGAACAACCAATCCATCCCAGGTGATCACATTGGCATGCCAAAGTTTCCAGCAACGATTCACCATTCTGTTCTTCGGTTCATATTCACCGTTAGGTAATTTTCTGTATCTACTGAACTGCGTGTTTTCCGGAATCAACTGATTAGAATCTTGGGCATAATCATAAACCTGTGCTGTTTTGAAACGAACCTCATCCACCCCTAATTCCTTAGCCAAAGCCTGAATGTCTGCCATTTGATGCTCGTTTGGCTTGACCACTAAGAACTGAAAAAATATGAACGGGGTTTTGCTGTTCAGGGCTTTGCGCCATTTCAAAATATTTTTTGTTCCTTCCACCACTTTGTCGAGCTTACCACCCACACGATATTGCTGATATACATCCTGCGTTGTCCCATCTATTGAAATGATCAGTCGGTCTAAACCACTTTCAACCGTTTTGCGTGCATTTTCATCATTCAGATAATGCGCATTGGTTGATGTAGCCGTGTAGATTTTTTTTTGAGATGCATATTTTACCATATCCAGAAAATCCGGATTAAGATAGGGCTCTCCCTGAAAATAGAAAATGAGATAAAGCAGTTCCTGATGTATTCCATCAATGGTTTGACGAAAAAAATCCTGATTGAGCATACCTGTTGGACGAGAAAATGCACGAAGTCCGCTCGGACATTCCGGACAGCGCAGATTGCAGCTGGTAGTTGGTTCGAACGAGATTGAAATGGGAATTCCCCATTGAATCGGACGATTTAAAACTCGACTAAGTTGAAAACTGATCAGCACCAACAAAGCGTTCCAAGCACGTTTAATGGTCAGTTTCGATAGAAAATTCAATGCATCATTGCTGTTCGGCCTCGGCATACACAAAAATATCGGTTTTTAAAGCAGGAGTTTGAACAAAACCCAAACACATCTGTTTTCGAAAACAAGTTACTGGAACTAAACGTCTAATTTCGTTATTCATTATGGAAGAATCAACCCGGGAATTTCTAGTTCGCATCATCAATACCCTTTCATTGGTGTTGATCTGGATGATGGTCCAAATGACCTGGGGAATTTATATGGGTTGGGCTTTTACAGAAAACCAACCGACCTGGCACAATGCAGTGTATTATTTATTTTTCTTCGTTTCCTTATTTGCATTGTTGAGACACCTTAAACGCAAATGGAAGCATTAAAATAAATCAGGCAGAGATTTTCGTAGGTTAACTGCTGTGATCTGCCACAATTTTCCAGGCTCCCTTTATCTTTCGCAGTATCAGTGAAAAATGCCCCTGCAAATTTCCGGCTGTCCTGGTTAGATGCCATTTGCCAACTACAAAATAATTTCTGCGTGATATCTTTTGAATACGGATCAACGTAAACTGCAGTTTTCCCATAGCAGCCGTATCCGGATATCCTTTTTTATAATTACCAAGCGTATTGTTCCATCCGTAAGTAACACCCGATTTTCCTATGAACAGCAAAGAATCACTGTTCCAATAAGTTTGCATGAATCCTTCCAGATCGCCGTTGTTCCATGACTGATCCTGACTATGCAAAAGATCAGTAATTTTCTTTTCAGTTTTTGATTGAGCTGTTGAAACAAATGTCAAACACGAAAGCGAAAAGAAAAAAAGTAGCATTTTCAAACGAAGCATGACGGTGGTTTTTGATTGATTAATCTATTTTATTCCTTGATGGATTTGCCGCTCTATAATAATACGATCCAACAAATTCCTTTCCTTCGTAGCTGTAAATATCCCCGGTGACATTCCCTTTTCAAATCGTCCAAATTGTTTTTCAATATTTAATGCTTTCGCACCTGTGGAGCTTGCTGCCTTTAACCAAACAGACACGGGTATTTCAGGAAAATGATCAGCCAATACATTGATTTCTGCCCAAATACTTAGTTGGTCATTCGAAGCCAGACTATCGGTCCCTAACACGAAGGCGCAATCCATGGAGTGCATCATTCGAACATCAGGTAACAATCCGTTGATATATTGATTGGCCTTTGGACAAAGCGCAAAATATAAATTAGCCGGATGTTCG
Source organism: Ferruginibacter sp. (assembly GCA_044353025.1). GTDB lineage: Bacteria > Bacteroidota > Bacteroidia > Chitinophagales > Chitinophagaceae > Ferruginibacter. The sequence continues at coordinate 4,116 of JBILCT010000023.1, forward strand.
GAAAAATGATTTTTAGCAAATTCAATATCACTTGTCTGAGAAGCCACATTATGAACCAAGATCAATGATCGATTCGTTGGGAGATATTTTAGCGCATAACCCAAACTGTTGTTTATGTGATCAGATAAATGTGCAAACGAAAAATTCCATTGTTTATAAAAATCCAAGAATGGACCAGTTCTTTGCTTAAAAAATTCTACTTCTGCTGCTGACTCCTGATTATGTATGGTGAAAATGAGTGTCTGATCTATTTCGTATAATTCCTTCATCAGTAACTCGGAAACAGAATAAGGTGCATGTGGTACCAAACTCAAGCCTCCCCCCACATCTTTAAATTGGGTTGCAATTTCTTTCGCTCGATTCAGTCTGGATTTAGCAACCTCAGGCAACCATCCGCTTACCTCTATAAAATGATGGTAGGTCAATTTTTTTTTGCGCTTCTGTTCGATGGTATGGGTTGTATTACAAATATCTCCCGCAGCCACAATACCTGAGTCTATCATTTGCTGTTCAGCCTGAATGATGGCATCCTGAATTTTTTCCTGTTCTTCTTCCCTTTTCATCATTACCGAACTGAGAAAATCAACCATTCCGCTTCTTTGTTGAATGACGCCTTTCAGGTGAGACAATTCAAGATGGACATGCGCGTTCACATGTCCGGGCATCAGCAACCCATTGATATGTTCGATATCGTCGCCTGCATCCATTCGAGCAACGATATCCGCTATTTTTCCGGAAGCATCCAATACCAATACGGTTTCATCAGACAGATACTTAAGTCCGTCAAATATGCTTTCTGCCGAGATTTTTCTGTACAATGGGTGAAGGGTTATGCTTAATTTTGCATCCGTTCTGTAACGAAACAAGGATGCGGAAATAAAATTACACCATGTTAGACAAACTGGATGCGATCAAAGCCAAATTTGATCAGTTAGCCGTAGCACTCACCAATCCTGAAATTGTAGCCGACAACAAAAAGTTCAGCTCCATGAGTAAAGAATACCGAAGCTTGGGCAAAATTGTTGATGTGCGCAATCAATACGTGAAATTGTTGGATGATTTCTCCTTCAATAAAGAAGTGCTTTACGGAGACGACGATGAAATGCGCGAGATGGCCAAGTTAGAAATGCCCGGATTGGAAGAACAGAAAGAAGTATTGGAAAAGCAAATTCGAAACTTACTTATTCCGAAGGATCCTTATGACGAGAAAAATGCCATTTTAGAAATAAGAGCGGGTACCGGCGGAGACGAAGCGTCACTATTTGCCGGAAATCTTCTTCGCATGTATATCAAATATTGCGAGAAAAAAGGTTGGCGAACAGCTGTTCTTTCTGAAAGCGAAGGAACGGTGGGTGGATTCAAAGAAGTGCAGGTGGAAGTTACCGGAGATGATGTTTATGGCACATTGAAATTTGAGAGTGGAGTGCATCGTGTACAACGTGTTCCTGAAACTGAAGCCAGTGGCCGTGTTCATACAAGCGCCGCTACGGTTGCGGTTATGCCAGAGGCAGAAGAGGTTGATTTTGAATTGAAGGAAAGTGATGTTAAAATGGAAACCGCGCGCAGCGGTGGCTCCGGTGGACAAAACGTAAACAAAGTAGAAACGAAAGTATTCCTGACCCATAAACCATCAGGCATCACGGTGGTTTGTCAAACCGAACGCACCCAGCTGGGTAACAGAGAAAAAGCCATGGACATGCTGCGTACAAGGCTATATGATGAGGAAGTACGCAAAGCGGAGGAAGCAATCTCGCGTCAAAGAAAAAGTTTGGTGAGTACAGGAGATCGAAGTGCAAAAATCAGAACCTACAATTATCCGCAAGGACGAGTTACGGATCATCGCATTGGCATGACAGTTTACAACCTGGACCAGGTATTGAATGGAGAGATACAGGAATTTATCGAATCACTTCAATTTGCGGAAAATGCAGAAAAGTTAACCACAGAAAACCAGAACAACTGATTGGAATATGCCAAAGAATGATGGATCAAATATGAGTTTTGTCGAGCACCTGGAAGCCCTACGCTGGCACCTGGTTCGTGCTACCATTGTCTGGATCATCATTACAATTATACTTTTTACTCAAATCGATTGGATTTTTGATGAAATTATTTACGCACCTGCTCAACCGGATTTCATCACATATGATTTGCTTTGCAAACTGGGATATAAATTGGGCTTAGGCGATGTACTTTGTATGCCGCCCATTCATTTGGAGCTTTTGGGAAATACAGTGAGTGGCCCATTCATGTCGGCAATTTCCATCTCCATGGTTGGCGGATTGATTGTTGCATTTCCATATCTGTTTTGGGAACTCTGGAAATTTATCAAACCGGCACTGTCTATCAAAGAGTTAAATAATGCCAAAGGAAGTATATTCTGGGTGACAATCTGTTTCTTTCTGGGAGCCGCTTTTGGATATTTCGTTCTATCACCATTTACTTTCAACTTTCTCGCAAATTTTACATTAGGCAAATCCGGCGCATACAAATATCTACCAACACTCGATGATTATATCGACACACTGAACAATATCGTGTTGGGTTGCGGACTATCATTCGAACTGCCCGTGTTGGCTTATGTACTGGCAAAAATTGGTTTGATCACGGCAGGGTTCTTGAAAAAATACCGGAAATATGCGTTCGTTGGGATTTTATTACTGGCCGCAATCATCACTCCTTCACCTGATTGGACCAGCCAGGTGATTGTTGCCCTTCCTTTACTGGTGCTTTATGAAATCAGCATTTTGGTGGCTGCAAGGGTGGGAGAGAAGGAGTCTAAGGAGTGGAGTTGATTTTGATAACTTCTTTTTTCGTTATTGTTTTCTAAAAGAACATTTTTTTAACACCTTCATTTATGGAATAAAGGGAGTTTCGGTTTCGATGACCAAACTTTTTTTATGAAAAAAATACTACTCCCCCTGCTCATGATCGTAGGTTTACAATCATTCGTGCATGCCCAACCATCTTATCGCTATCGACTCCCTCGTCCAAAACCGGCTTATTACCATCCCAATTACGAAAAGCAAACCATTCAGATTGCTCTATTACTAGATGTTAGCAATAGTATGGACGGACTGATTGAACAAGCGAAATCTCAACTCTGGAATTTAGTACTTACTACGGGTAAACTTAGATGCGGGAGCATTTCTCCCAATGTTGAAATCGCAGTTTACGAATATGGTCGTCCAACAAATTCAATCCGCAAAGGATTTGTCAGACAATTAACTCCATTCACCCGAAATCTTGACTTGATTTCTCAAATATTATTCAATATCCGAACAAATGGCGGTGAAGAATATTGTGGACAAGCCATTTACCAAGCACTCGATGAACTTTATTGGACAAACAATCCAAATGATTACAAAGTCATTTTTATTGCCGGAAATGAAGATTTTAGACAAGGCAATATTCAGTATCGAACCGCATGCAGTTGGGCCAATAGAAAAGGGGTTACCGTAAATACCATTTATTGCGGAGACTATCAGCAAGGAATACGCGAACATTGGAATCTGGCTGCAGAATGCGGTAATGGAAGCTATTCATCCATCAATCAAAATCTGATAATTGATGAGATGCCAACACCTTACGACGATGAAATCATTTCGCTCAACGAACAATTGAATCAAACATATCTTTCCTATGGAAAAAATGGAAAATCAGCCGCAACAGCACAAGCCATGGCTGATCGACAAAATAAAAGTTTAAACAAATCTGCTGCCGTAAAAAGAACAATGGCGAAAAGCAAACAAAATATCTACAACAACGCAGATTGGGATATGGTTGATAAATCTAATGAAGACGAAGCCTTTCTATCTAAAGTTGACCGAAGAGAACTGGATGATTCACTTCAAGGAAAGTCTGATACAGAAATAAAAAGAATCGTCAAACAAAAATCAAACGATCGAAAAATCATTCAACAGAAAATTGCGGAGAAATCTGTGCTTCGCGAACAGTTTATAGCAGCAGCACATAAGAACAACAAAAATGAATCAACGCTTGAAACAGAAATGGAAAAAATCATTTTAAATCAGGCCGCTCGCTTCAAAATGAAACCAACAGAATAATTAATAAACAATCAATTCATAAAACTTATCGGGCGACAGGTATTTCTGTGACAAGGCCTTTAACTCCTCTGCTGAAATCGTCTTGATAGTTTGTATGGATTGATTGAAATATTTTTCATCCAATCCATTCAAAATAATATTTTTCCACTTGCCCATGATCTGAAACGGTCCATCTAATTCACCAAGAATACCACCCATCATATAGTTTCGTACCAACAAGAGCTCATCGGCATCGATGGGCTCTTCGTTTAGTCTTTTCATTTCTTTGTATACCTCCTCTACTGCAGCTTCCGCTACATCTTTACCCGCTTCTGTACTGATCATCCATGCCGTGTCAGACAAATGATTCTGTATATAGCTGTAAATTCCGTAGGTATATCCCTTGTCTTCCCTGATATTACTCATCAATCGCGATCCAAAATATCCGCCAAACAAAGTATTCAATACCGAAACGCCCGCATAATCAGGATGATGTCGATTTGGAAAAGGAGATGCCAACCGAATTGCCCCCTGCACCGCCTGAGGATCATTCTCAATCCTGACTTTCTGTTCTTTTGACCGAAATTGTTCATGTGTTGGAACTACGATTGATTCTTTTGAAACATTCATTTTTCCAAAAATTGTATTCAATCGTGTTGCCAAATCCGGAGGCAATTGACCACACACAAAAATCATACAATCACCACTCAAATAATATTTTTGGTAAAACTGCTTTATCTCTGCTGTGTTGAGCTGATCCAAATCTTCAAACCGCGTGTACTTTCCATAAGGATG
>JBILCT010000304.1:0-2549 GCA_044353025.1 Ferruginibacter sp.
TTGAGAATCTGATCAAGGGCAAGATATTCGCCATAATGAACCGGCTTACGTTCCATGTGTTGGATTTTTTTGCAAAAATAGCAATCAGGCTTCAACAATAATGGAATATACTCATCGAATCAGTAAGACCGTTCCTTTTCTTTCAAAAACACGTTGTTTATCTTGGTCGAAATAACGAAGGAACCACACATAAGTTCCCGGATCTGCAGATCTTCCATTTATTTTTCCATCCCAGCGATTATTCCAATTTGTTGTACTAAAAACGTTTTGGCCATACCGATTATAAACCCTGAATACCAGATCCTTGACTTTATAAGCATTCAATGGATAAAAGAAATCATTTCTTCCGTCGTTATTTGGGGTAAATGCATTCGGCAAATCGATGATACAGTTATTAACGACTGTCAAAGTTTGTTTTGCTGTATCCAAGCATCCCAGATTATTTTCAACGATCAGTTGGGCCTCAACCGTATAATTCGTGCTGGATGTTTGATAGGTTTGAGGTGAAGGGCTTTGGATTGTGGATACATTACCATTCCCGAACTGCCATTCCCAGCCAATCGGATTTCCGATACTTGTATCGAGAAAGATGACTTTATCGCCCGGACAGATAAATGGTTCTGTAATAAAACGTGCTTCCAGAAAATGATCAATCGGTAAAACCGTTTCGAAAGTATCGCTGCATATACCATTTGAAACAATCAGGGATACTCGTTTAGGAAAAAAATCACGATAATATATCACCGGATTTTGTGCATTTGAATTTCCATTGGCTTGAAAATTCCAGTTCCACTGATTTACACCATTGGCTCCATTGTGTGTTAAATAAACGGTATCCTCAACGCATCCAAAATCAATTCGGCTTTTAAACTGCGCACTCACGGTGTCGAATACACTAAATGCTACAAAGGAACCTGCAGGGGTCGACTCGGCACATTCATCAATGATCGTATTTCCGTCGCTTCCCACTCGTAAATTCACATTGAAATCTCCTGCGCGTTGCATCGGTGCGCTCAGCTTAATTCGAATTCGCTTGCTTATCCCATCTGTACAATCAATTCCTGAAGCACCAATAATATTTACTGTGTAAGGTCCTGTAATGCTGAAGTCTGAGCCATTCGGAGCAATTGAATTACAGCGCATGTTCTTCCGAAAAACAAGTTCCAGCTCTGTGGGTGCACAGCCAGGCCTTGTGAGGCTATCCATGGGGGTAGGAGTAACTGGAATGACAGTTAATGGAACCGCTGAACCTACTGGAATTCCGCGGTCACAATAATCCAATAAAGTATTACCATCAATTCCGTTTCTGATTTGTAACTGGTAATTTCCGGGTGGAAGTCCTTGGTTCAAAGTAAGGATCAGAGAATCTGTATCGAATCCGTTTGCACATCCGATACCGTTAGCTCCTATCACATTTGCAAGCGGAGGATTCAACAGGAATTCTGATCCAATGGTAGATAAACTTTGGCAAATAATTTTTTTGTTCAGCTTCAAACGAATGTTTGTTCCGTCGCAGCTTGCTTCTGCACGATCCATGGAGGGTTCCAGCGGGTCAGTAATGCTGGCGGTACCACCACCAAAACTCAAACTATAACCACTTTGCGTATTGGTGAAATGACTGACCATTAGTATATATTGTCTGCCAACCGATATGAAAGGCATGGCACTGAAAAGAGGTATGCCATTTCCACTGCATTCTATGATATTTCTTCCGGCATTGCTTGCTCCTGTGATGCCAAACTCTCCACTCCAGTTACAGGCGACTACGGTAGAGATATCAGAAAATAAGACTCGAGGATTTTGACCGGTCACATCAAATAATTGCCAGTCGTAATCACTGGTTTGTGGATTATTTGGTCGAATGGTAAAACCCAGTGAACCACTACGAAAACAAGTGAATTTGTAATAGTATGGATTTTTATCCGTCACTGTTATGCCACCACCATTACAAGGTGAAGCAACCCTTCGATCTCCACATATATTTACAGATTGTTGTACAAAATCAGCCGTCCCGCATACCGGGAATGCGGTTTCCGGATTTTGTCCCAATGCCACGCAATTCTGCGCTTTTGTACCGAATGTAAAAAGCATGAATAATGTGGCGAATACGATTTTTAAATGATTTCGATTCATAATTGTTATCAATACACTCATTGTATTTTTTGTTTGATCTCCTGTAATTTCAAGAGCGCCTCCACCGGTGTAAGTCGATTGATATCTACCGATTCCAATAATTCCCGAATTGATTCAAACGTTGCACTGTGCGTATCGAATATGCTCAACTGAATCTTTGAAGTTGAGGAAGGAGCAGAGATCGTTGGACTTGATTTATTCTCTCTACTTGATTCCAGTTCACGCAGAATCTCATTGGCACGCGTGATCAAACTTACCGGCATACCGGCCATTCTGGCTACATGAATTCCAAAGCTGTGCGTACTGCCGCCTGCTGCCAGTTTGCGTAGAAAGATTACCTTATTTCCTACTTCCTGATTGGTGATATGATAATTACGAATTCTTGAAAATTGTTTTTCTAATTCGTTGAGCTCGTG
>JBILCT010000024.1:0-8949 GCA_044353025.1 Ferruginibacter sp.
GGTTCGTTTTATTGGAAATCGTTCTTCAGGCAAAATGGGAATTGCACTCGCTAAAGCTTGTGAAGTGCTTGGAGCGGAAGTAACCTTGGTGCTTGGACCGAGCACAGAAAAAGCTCCATCAGGGGCAATCAAGGTTATTCCTGTTCAAACCGCCAAAGAAATGTTGGATGCTTGCATGGATATATTTCCTAAATCTGACATTGCCATCATGGCTGCAGCGGTAGCAGATTATACGCCCGAACATCCATCGGGACAAAAAATCAAAAAAACAGACACGGATCTATCCCTTAAACTGATTCGAACACCAGATATTTTACAAACATTGGGAAAAATGAAAAAAGAGAATCAATGTTTAGTTGGATTCGCATTGGAAACTGAAAAAGAAAGGGAACATGCACTCGATAAACTGGTCCGGAAAAATGCAGATTTCATCGTATTGAATTCCATGAATGAACCTGGAGCGGGCTTTGGCATCGACACCAATAAAATCAGTATTTTTGATCGGTACAAAAATGAGTGGCATTTTGAAACAAAGTCTAAACAGGAAGTTGCTCACGATATTCTTCAAGTAGTTTATGCATCTAAACATTAAAAAAGCATTTTGTGTATTGCTCTTTGCAATCGCTGTTGTGAAAAATACTTTCTCACAGGAACTTCGTGCACGCGTTACCGTTGTTGCTGCCCGGGTAGCCAACAATGTCAACAAAAATGCATTTCAAACCCTCCAGGCTTCCCTGAATAATTTTCTGAACAATCGAAAGTGGACCAGTGAAACCTATACTGCCACGGAACGAATCGAATGTAATTTTTTGCTCAATCTCGAATCGACGGATGAGCTAAATGTTTACAAGGCATCATTGACTATTCAGGCAGCACGTCCGGTATACAATTCCACCTATTTATCTCCAATCATTAATTTTAAGGATGATAATGTCGCCTTCAAATATGTTGAGTTTCAACAACTGGATTTTAATGATAGCAGGGTAACCGGGAACGATCCGTTGATTTCAAATCTGACCGCAACTTTTGCCTATTATGCCTATATGATCATCGGATTTGATGGGGCTTCCTTTTCTATGCGCGGTGGCGATCCTTATTTTCAAAAAGCACAGAATGTCATCAATAATGCTCCGGATGGTAAGGGCATCAGTGGTTGGAAAGCATTCGAAGGAATAAGAAACAGATATTGGCTGGTGACGAATATCCTTGATCCACGTTATGCCGTTATGCATGATGTGTATTATAATTATTATCGTCTTTGTATGGATAAACTCTATGACGATGAAAATTCAGCGCGTGCCGAAATGCTCAACGTACTGAATCTACTCGATCAATTCAATACAGAAAATCCGAATACGATGATCAATCAGTTTTTCTTTCAGGGAAAATCCAATGAACTGATTCAGATTTTCAAAAAGGCAACCCCTCCAGAAAAAGCTACAGTAAAAGATATCTTATCTCGACTAGATATCACCAATGCCGGTAAGTACAAAGAGCAAATCCGATGAGAAAATCTATTGTAAGCATACTCATCATTTTCAGTGTATTACTTATTTCTTCCTGTCAAAGCAACTCCGATGTCTCTAAAGTACTAAAGCCGGAAAAAATGGAACAGGTTCTTTGGGATTATTTTCGCATTCAAACCTATTCACAGGAAATTATCAGTAAGGAAAAAGATTACAACGATACCCTTGTATTTTTAAAACTTCGCGATTCACTTTTTCATTTGCACAAAATCAATCAGCAAATTTTCGAGATGAGTATGAATTATTATCGCGCACATCCTGAAAAGTTTAGACCAATTCTTGACAGTATCACTGCTTTTCAAAGCAGAAATATCATTAACATCACATTTGATGATCATTTGCCAAATAAGGAAAAGAAAAAGGAACTTTTGCAGGAAACAGAACTGGCCCCCCAAAAAAGCTTGAAAAAGCCTCGACTTATTTTGTCCGAGTGATTATCCGGTTTGAACTGTTTAATTTTGCATGCATACATTGAACGAACACTCATTTTTAAGATTTTTCTTTTATGAATAAAATTGTAGAAAATGCCCGGCAGGCAGTTGTCGATATTCAAGACGGAGCCACTATTTTACTCGGAGGTTTCGGCCTTTGCGGTATTCCTGAAAATTCTATACAAGCCCTGGTGGATAAACAAGTCAAGCAGTTGATTTGTATTTCAAACAATGCCGGCGTAGATGATTTTGGCATCGGTTTGATGTTACAAAACAAGCAAGTAAAAAAAATGATCTCCTCTTATGTGGGAGAGAATGCAGAATTTGAAAGACAATTGCTGAGCGGAGAGTTGGAAGTGGAGTTAATACCTCAAGGTACGCTGGCAACCAGATGTATGGCTTCCGGTTATGGATTGCCTGCTATTTATACTCCGGCTGGTGTTGGGACGGAAGTAGCAGAAGGAAAAGAAACCAGAACCTTTAACGGAAAGGAATATCTGCTTGAAATGGCATTTGATGCGGATTTTGCGATTGTTAAAGCATGGAAAGGCGATACGATGGGCAATTTGATTTTCAAAGACACGGCAAGAAATTTCAACCCTTTAATGGCGATGGCCGGAAAAATTACCATCGCCGAAGTGGAAGAATTGGTACCTGCAGGATCGCTCGATCCTAATCAGATACATACACCCGGAATATATGTCCATCGTATTTTCCAGGGAACGAATTATGAGAAACGAATCGAACAAAGAACAGTTCGCAACGCTCATTCATAAATCACAATAATTTAAAATCATGGCACTCGATAAATTTCAAATCGCACAACGAATTGCACGCGAGCTTAAAGACGGATATTATGTGAATTTGGGCATCGGCATTCCAACCCTCGTTGCCAATTATATTCCGGAAGGAATGCAAGTAGTATTACAAAGTGAAAATGGATTATTGGGAATGGGGCCATTCCCCATTTCCGGAGAAGAAGATCCTGACCTGATCAATGCCGGAAAACAAACCATCACTACGCTGCCTGGCTCGGCATTTTTTGACAGTGCCATGAGTTTTGGGATGATACGGGCTGGTAAAGTAGATCTGACGGTACTAGGAGCGATGGAGGTCAGCGAATCCGGAGATATCGCCAACTGGAAAATTCCCGGAAAAATGGTAAAAGGCATGGGTGGTGCCATGGATCTGGTAGCCAGTGCTAAAAATATCGTGGTTGCCATGATGCATACCAATCCAAAGGGCGAAAGCAAATTACTTCCAACATGTACACTACCTTTAACGGGTATACGCTGCGTTCGGAAAATAGTTTCAGACTTGGCCGTGCTAGAGGTAACCCCTGAGGGCTTCCTACTACTCGAAAGAGCACCAGGCGTAACCGTAGATGAAATCAAATCAAAGACTGCAGGAAAATTGATCGTGCCCGATGACGTTCCGGAGATGCGTTTTTAATAGCATGTCTTTTCCGAACTTCTTTCAATCTCTTAATTCGTTGATAAGGCAGCCGTGCTCAACCATTGCTTTATCCTGGTTTTCATCGCTTCATCAATTGAGGTAATTTTAATATGTCGCATGGTTTTACCTTCACCTTCCAACAAGCCTTCCGGATCTTTCAAATGATCAATTCTTGTAAAGCCTAACGTGACGTATTTCCTGTTGGAGCGTAAATAAGCAAAGTCTTTACTGTTGCTGAAAACAGGAAATCCCCATTTAATTGTACTTGTAACATCAGGCACAGTTTGTTTAACCAACTGATAAATTTCATTCAGTAGTTGATGCTGCGTTTCCGGTGCAAGCTGAATATAGGATTCGATGTCTTTTGCCTTATCCATGGTTGTAAAGTTGTAGCACAAAAAAAGACATCTCTTTTAGAAATGTCTTTTTTTGAAGAGATAATTCAACTTATTTCACAATCGGAGCAGCGGCTAATATTTCTTCGCTAACACCGGAAGCATACTTCTCAAAGTTCTTTACAAACTCTTTGGCCAAATCATTGGCTTTTTGATCATAAGCCTCTTTGTTATCCCAGGTATTACGTGGATTTAATATTTCGGCTGGCACATTCGGACAGCTTGTTGGCATCATCATGCCAAACACAGGGTGAGCTTCGAAAGTTACCTGGTCCAATTGACCTTCCAGGGCAGCGGTAATCATGGCGCGGGTGTATGGAAGTTTCATGCGATGTCCAATTCCGTATGGTCCACCGCTCCAACCGGTATTGATCATCCAAACATTTACCTGATGCTCACGCATTTTCTTTCCCAGCATTTCTGCATACTGTCCGGGATGTAAAGGAAGGAATGGTGCTCCAAAACAAGCACTGAAAGTTGATTTAGGCTCTTTAACGCCGGCTTCTGTACCCGCCACTTTTGCTGTGTATCCACTGATGAACTGATACATGGCTTGTCCTGGATTCAATTTGCTGATTGGAGGTAAAATACCGTAAGCATCTGCGGTCAGGAAGAAAATATTTTTAGGCGTTTTGCCGATTGATGGTTCAAGTGCATTGCTGATATAAGCTAGCGGATAACTTACTCGTGTATTTTCAGTAATTGCTTTGCTGGCAAAATCGATTTTATTTGTTCCTTCCTCAAAGGCGATGTTCTCAACCAATGCCCCTGGGCGAATGGCATGAAAAATCTCAGGTTCTTTTTCTTCACTTAAGTCTATTGTTTTGGCGTAACAACCACCTTCAAAATTGAAAACTGTTTGATCAGTCCAGCCATGTTCATCATCCCCAATCAAGGCGCGGTTCGGATCGGCACTCAAGGTTGTTTTTCCTGTACCACTCAATCCAAAGAAAATAGCTGTATCCCCATCTTTACCCATGTTGGCAGAACAGTGCATACTCAGCACGCCTTTGTCGTGAGGTAAGATGTAATTAAGAATGGTAAAAATTCCTTTTTTCATTTCTCCGGTGTATCCTGTACCGCCAATTAGAATCATTTTGCGGGTGAAACTGACCATGGCAAAATTGTGCTGACGTGTTCCGTCTGTAGCGGGATCAGCATGAAATCCAGGGGCTTGAATGATGTGCCAATCAGCCAGGAATCCATCCAATTCTTGTTCAGTTGGACGAAGGAACATGTTGTAAGCGAACAAGTTGCTCCATGGATTTTCATTAACAACGCGAATATTGAGACGATATGCCGGATCTGCACATGCGTAGCAATCACGTACCCAAATTTCTTTATTGGATAGATATTGCATCATCTTATTGTATACACCATCAAAATGAGCAGCATCAATCGGCAGATTAAAATCATTCCAATGCACCGTTGAACTGGTGATATCATCCTTTACAATGAATTTGTCTTTGGGGCTACGACCGGTAAATTCACCGGTTTTGATGATCAGTGCACCAGTGTCGTTCAAAACACCTTCCTGACGAGCGAGTGTTTGCTCAGTTAATTGTGCAGGTGATTGCTGAACATGAACAGGTTGATTGGTGGTCAAACCCATTGCCTTTAAGGCTTCAACAGGCTTAAGAATTGAAGTTGATGTGGACATGTGATTTGTTTTTCTTGCCGCAAAGGTAAAGGGGAGTGCTTCCAAAAAAAATGTCTTCAAAATCAATCTGTTGAAACATTTTTAAAACAACTGCAATAAATTTGCTATTCCTTCAAATTGAGTTCATTTTTTTGTGCTTCATTTATAATTTTTCGATGAACATTAAATAAAGATTATTTTTTCTTTCAAAAAGTTCTTATTGGAATAGACTGAATTTGATGGAACTCATTCATGTATCAATACCTTTGAAATTACGTGAGTAAGTAAAACATAAGTCGATAAAACAAATTATACCATGAAATATCTTCCCCTCGATGCGAACATCTTCATTGAAAACAGAAAGCGATTTGTTGATAAGATGGAAAAAAACTCCATTGCTATTTTTAACAGCAACGATGAAATGCCTGCCAATGCCGATCAGTTGCACACCTTCAAACAAAACGCTGATTTGATTTGGTTGACGGGTATCGAGCAAGAGGACAGCATGTTGATTCTTTTCCCCGATAATCCGGATCCAAAATTCAGAGAAGTATTGGTACTCGTTCGCCCAAATGAACTCAAAGAAAAATGGGACGGGAAGCGTCTTCGCGTTGAAGAAGCCAAAGCCATTTCAGGTATTCAAACCATCATCTGGTTAGACTCGCTGGATGCGGTTTTACAACCATGGATACATTTGGCAGACAGCATCTATTTAAATACCAATGAAAATGATCGCAAATCAGTGCACGTGGAAGTGCGCGACTATAGATTTGCCAAGGAAATGATGTCAAAATATCCATTGCATCGTTATCTGCGTGCTGCAAAAATTCTGAAAGAATTGCGCGCTATCAAAACGCCGATGGAAGTGGAGGTTATGAAAAAAGCCATTGATATCACAGATAATACATTCAGGCACTTGTTGGGATTTATTCGTCCTGGAATCATGGAATACGAAATTGAAGCGGAAATCTGGCATTCGTTCCTTCGCCAGCGTGCCACACGCCCTGCCTATGGTTCTATCATCGCCAGTGGAGATCGTGCAAGAACACTTCATTACATTGAAAATAATCAGGAATGTAAAGATGGCGAGTTGTTACTGATGGATTTTGGTGCAGAATATGGAAACTATTGTGCTGATCTTACTCGAACCATTCCTGTCAATGGAAAATTTTCTCGCCGTCAGAAAATCGTCTACAACGCTTGTTTGCATCTACATAAATATGCAGCAAGTATTTTGAAACCCGGAATCTCCATCGTCGATTATACTAAAAAAGTGGGAGATGAGGCAACACTGGTTTTTCAGAAAATTGGCTTATTGCGAAAATCTGATATCAAAAATGAACATCCTGAAAATCGTGTATATACCAAATATCTATATCATGGTATTTCACATCATCTCGGGATCGATGTACATGATTTGGGTACCAGAACAGCGCCTATCAAAGCCGGCATGGTATTTACCATAGAACCCGGAATTTACATTGAAGAGGAACAAATGGGTATTCGCATCGAAAATAACTTCTTGGTTACTAAATCCGGAAATGTTGATTTGATGAAAAACATTCCCATTACGGTCGAAGAGATTGAAGCACTCATGAAAAAATAACCTTATGAAAAAACACATCCCTAATCTGTTTACCCTCCTCAATTTACTCTTGGGTTGTATGGCCATTGTCATGACTTTACAGAATGGAATCATCATACAATATGATCCCAGTGGAAATCAATTCATTGATATTCCCGAAAAAGTAACCATTGCCGGTATATTGATTTATTTCGCAGCCTTGATAGATGTTTTGGATGGCGCAGTAGCTCGCTGGTTGAAAGTACCTTCTGAATTAGGAAAGCAACTCGATTCACTTTCTGATGTGGTGAGTTTCGGGGTAGCCCCATCCATGATCATGTACCAATTCCTGCGCATGGCTTGGGCCGGGAAAGAGAGTGGAATTGAAACTCCTGTCTTTTGGTTGATACCAGCCTTTCTGATTGCATTGAGCGCTGCGTATCGATTGGGGAAATTTAATCTGATTACCGAAAATAAAACCTGGTTTACCGGTATGCCCTCACCCGCGGCAGGATTATTCTTCGCAAGTTTTCCGTTGGTATATTGGTATGCAGATCAAGCCTTCGTGATTGACTTAATCAGAAACCCGTGGTTTTTATACGCAATGATAATATTTGTTTCCTGGCTGATGATCAGTTCAATTCCAATGTGGTCCCTTAAATCTGATTCAAAGACTTTCAAAAACGCACCACATATCTGGATCATGATGATTGTGGCTGTTCCGAGTGTTATTTTATTTCAATGGACTTCCGTTTTCATTTTATTCGTCCTTTATATTCTTTTATCTTTGGTCTTTAAAAATAAATTTTCATGAATTATACTGCAACCATCCACGTGATGCCACTCAAAGATTTATTGGACCCACAAGGAAAAGCTGTGATGGGTGGATTAGAACAACTCGGTTTAAAAGGAATTCATGATGTGCGCATCGGCAAGCAGATTGTACTTCAGGTTGAAGCAAGTTCACCGGAAGCAGCACGCGAAATCGCACAAGCGGCGGCTGATCAATTATTAGCCAATCCGGTCATGGAAATGTCCGAGATTACGATTGCTTAATCGAAAACACCACGTTTATCATTCATGCTGTATTTGGTACCAACGCCTATCGGAAATCTGGCCGACATCACACTCAGGGCTTTGGATACATTAAAATCTGTTGACTTAATACTGGCAGAAGATACACGTACCTCATCCGTATTATTGAATCATTATCAGATTCAATGTCCGGCGACTCCTTACCATCAACACAACGAACATAAGGTTGTTCCGCATTTGATCGATCAGCTCCATGCCGGAAAAAAAATGGCACTGATCACTGATGCAGGAACTCCGGGAATCAGTGATCCTGCCTACATGTTGGTGAAGTCTTGTATAGAAGCAAAAATCGAAGTTGTTTGTTTGCCAGGAGCTACTGCGTTTGTACCCGCATTGGTTTGCAGCGGATTGCCAACGGATCAATTTTGTTTTGAAGGATTTCTTCCAATCAAAAAAGGCAGACAGACCGCTTTGAAAAAACTTGCTGCAGAGTCCAGAACGATTTTAATTTACGAGAGTCCGATGCGTCTGGTGAAAACAATTTCCAATCTCATTGAATATATGGGACCGGATCGTCGAGCATCTGTTAGCAGAGAACTATCCAAAAAATTTGAAGAAACCAAACGAGGAAGTTTACAGGAACTACTTACATACTTCAATAGTAAACCAGTCAAGGGGGAAATTGTTATGGTGATTGAAGGATTCAATCCCAAAACCATGCAGCGCATCGATTTAAACGAACAATCAATCAATGATGACAATGATTAAAAAACTATTCGCCATTGCAAGCATTTGCTTGACACAAACAACAATCGCGCAAACTTCAGGAAATTATTTTCAACAACAAGTTTCCTATGTCATGGATATCGATATGGATGTTAACATGAACAGGTTTAACGGAAAA
>JBILCT010000025.1:0-8927 GCA_044353025.1 Ferruginibacter sp.
GTTGATTTATACCCTTTGACAGAAAGCTTGAAAAGCAACCCGCATGCTGATTTACAAGAATTGGTTTATCAACGATCCAAATTATTGGCTGATAATTACCCCGGACACTTGATCATTTATTATCAATGTCAGGAATCTAGGGAGGTTTTTTCTTTTGATGAAACGGACAAACACGAGCGGCTAGCATTACCCATCTTGTTTGCAAAAAAATCGCTGGTTGATCAATTACGATCCATGGCAGGCCAGGCTGTGTTGATGAGCGGGCAATTTAAAATTGAGCCCTTGACAGTTAACACCGCCAATATCGTTGGTATGTTAGATAACGGCGCCGATCAAACGATTGTAATCGGAGCGCATCTAGATCATCTGGGTTGGGGCGGAAAACATTCCCTGCAAGCTTTGAAAGAAAAAAGAATTCATAATGGCGCAGACGATAATGCCAGTGGCGTTTCTATGATGTTGACATTGGCGAAATTGCTTCAGCAAAAAACATATCAATCAAACAATTTTCTATTTATTGCTTTTTCAGGAGAAGAGCTCGGTTTGCTTGGATCAAAATATTTTGTTGAACATCCTACCATTGATTTAAAATCTGTTCGATACATGATTAACCTAGATATGGTTGGACGATTAAATGACAGTACACATGCGCTTACTATTGGTGGTTTTGGCACCTCCCCTGTTTGGTCTAAAATCATTGCTCCAAAAGAAAACGGACTGCTCATTAAAATCGACAGTTCAGGAGCGGGACCAAGCGATCATACCTCTTTTTACAGAAAAAACATTCCGGTACTTTTCTTCTTTACCGGTGTTCATGGAGATTATCATAAACCCTCCGATGATGTTGATAAAATAAATCTAAGCGGCATGATAAGCATCACCCGTTTGATTCAAACACTTGTTTTAAAATCACTTAGTTTTCAAAAGATTGCTTTTCAGACTACCAAAGAAAACACCCCTGGGAAAACCAGCTTCAAAGTAAGTTTAGGCATCATGCCAGATTATGCTTTTGATGGGGAAGGCGTTCGAGCAGACGGAATAAGTGATAACAAACCTGCACAAAAAGGGGGAATGAAGGCCGGAGATATTCTGATCAAAATGAATGATATTTCTGTAAAAAACATGAATCAATACATGCAAGCGCTTGCAGTGTTTAAAAAAGGAGACCAAATAACAGTAACGATTATCCGAAATGGGAAAACTATCTCAATGCCGATTACTTTTTAAATACATCTTATTTTTCCGATCATGAAACTAAAAATAGACAATGAATTGCTGGCAGAAGAGTTTTTTGAAGATACACATCTGCTGGGCATTGTAACACCGGTGAAAAACTATCAGTTTGTCTGGGAAATCAATCGATCGTTGGGGTTTACATTCAGACTGAATAATAGCTTAGAGATAGAACTGATTAAAAAATCAAGAAACTACTTTTTTTCAATTTATGATTATCAGATTCCGAATACCACCCTTGTAAATTATCTCTATCATAATCAAAACATGGGGGAATATCTACTACCGGAGTTCAAGCATCTTGATTTTTTATGGTTACTCAAAGGCGACGAGGTGAATAGCGCTGATCTTTCTTCTTTGTTGCAGTCTTTACGGGAACTATCTTCCATTCAATTTGTTGATGAATTGAGTTATGATAAAATCAAACACAAACAACACCTGATTTTTTAATTATGTGGACAGAAATCAACCAATCGCTTTATAAGAAATTTGAATTCCGAGATTTTTCAGAAGCCTTGTCTTTCATGGTACAGGCAGCGATACTAGCAGAAAAAATGAACCATCATCCCAAATGGACCAACGTGTATAATGTGGTTGAAATATGGTTGAGCACGCATGATGCCGGAAATATCATCACCGAAAAAGACCGAGCGCTGGCATTGGCCATTGATAAATTGTTAGAGAAAAACAGCTGATGGTTTAATAAACAACCTTGAATAGTTTTTCATTTTAATAAACCCGACTCAGGGCATTACCCGAATTCTTTTCTCAGCTTGAGCAACCATTCTTCCAATTGGTTTCGCCATATTTTCCAAGCCATGCTCAAACATCAATGCTTCAGCAAGATGTTGATCTTTGGGTGAAACACTGAATAATAATCCGCCATTGGTTTGCGGATCGGGCAATAAACTAAACGCCTCCATTACATTCACCCCTTTTTCAAAAGAAACATCCGCTTGATAGCTGTTCCAGTTGCGGTAGGTTGCATCGGGAATGATTCGTTTGGCAATGTACGCTTTTACGCCGTTAAGAACAGGAATAGAAGTATAATCCAGCTCCGCGGTGACACCCGATCCTTTTGCCATTTCATGGGCGTGTCCCAACAATCCAAATCCGGTTACATCTGTCATTGCGGTCACATAAGATTGTTGTCCCAATATCTCTCCAAACTTATTCAATTGAATCAGCGTTTCCATCCATGCTTGAACATGTTCGGATTGAATTTCATTTCTTTTTTGGGCAGTAGAGAGTACCCCAAGTCCGATCGGTTTGGTGAGATATATTAAATCGCCTACTTGTGCACCATGATTGGTTTTAATTTGTTTAGAATGAATCAATCCATTCACTGATAAACCAAAAAACGGTTCTGCAGATTCAACGGTGTGTCCACCCGCCAGCGGAATTCCTGCTTCTTCACAAACCATCCTTGCACCATCTAAAACACGACCGGCCAAAGCAGCGGGTAGCTTCTCAATGGGCCACCCCAAAATGGCAATGGCCATGATGGGTTTACCTCCCATAGCATACACATCACTGATTGAATTAGCTGCGGCGACTCTTCCAAAATCAAAGGCATCATCTACGATCGGCATGAAAAAATCTGCCGTAGAAATCAATGCCTGTTCCGGATTTAATTGAAATACGGCCGCATCATCGTTTTCACGATTGCCTATCAATAAAGCCGGGAACTTATCCATGCTTCGATGTTCTCCCAACATTTGCTGAAGTACCTGGGGTGAAATTTTGCAGCCGCATCCTGCGCCTTTTGAATATTGCGTGAGTTTTATCTGCTCTTCCATATTTTTATTGGTGTTCTAATATTCGGTTTGCATTAAAAACCGAGTCTACCGAATTGAGTTCTATTTTAGTGACCAAATTATCCCAGTTTTCACGATTCTTCAGCGATTGATGATATTTTTTATCGTAGTAACAAAGTAATATTTCAAATGCGGCAGCAATGTCTCCCTCATCCAATAAGCCCAATGTAATCTTGGTTTCATTCGGACCGAGGCGTTTTTGAATTCGCTCAACCGCATCTTTTAATGCCTGTAAATCCTTTGTTCCATATTGTTCTACAATAAACGACAATCGTTGTAAAAAGGGAATGGTCAAAAAAATGACCGACTGCTTTCTGATCGTATTCCAAAGCGCGTGCGGAATATTGATATTTCCAATGCGCTGGCTTTCATCTTCAATCCAAATGAAGTCTTTTTGATGATTTTGATAGAGCTGTTGGGCAAGTTGGTTTTCAAAATATTCCTGCGTAGGTTGAACGGGCTGACCAATACCTCCAAAGGCGGACCCTTTATGATTGGCTAGTTTTTCTAAATCAATAACGGGCTCCCCTAAACGCAGAAGTTCTTGAAGCGTTTCTGTTTTTGCGCTGCCGGTATATCCACCCAGCACACAGAATTGAAATGGATATTGAAACTGCTCAAGCACCCAGTTTCGATATGATTTATAACCTCCCGCTAAAACAAATACTTCATACCCGTACAATTCTAACAACCAAGCCATTCCTCCACTTCTCATTCCACCTCGCCAACAGTGAACCAATATTTTTTTGTCTTTATAATTTAATTGCTTCAAAATTTTTTCTACCTGTTCGATATGCGATTTCATCATCGGACCGAAATGTGTCAATCCGACCTTGATGGCCTTTTGTTTTCCTTGTTGTTTATATATAGTACCTACCTCCGCACGTTGCACATCCGTAAACAAAGGCAATGAATGGGCGCCAGGAATATGTGCATGATTATATTCTCCGGGACTTCGCACATCAAATACCGGCGCTGTTTCAGCTTGTTGAAGAAAGTCAATTAATGGAATTCTTTTCAGCACGAAAAACAGGTTGAATTTGAGACGGAAAGATATCGAATCCATTCGTCAAATGCCCTTATTTACACGAATAATTGGATACTTAATTGCGTAATGCTAAGTAGCGCTACGTAGGGGCTACACGTGTAATAACTGAATTTTAAAAGCAATCTTGATCAAAGATTGTGCAGTCAAATCCAGCGATGTAGTTTTATATCAGAAACAGAGACAAATCCAAATCCTACAAAAAACCACCCGTATTAATCCAACATCCCAACTGAAAATTAAAATCCAAATCCTACAAAAAACGATCCAATCCCAATCCAATGAAAAAACCAACCTCATCTGTTTCTTCGGCTTCCAATTATCCTAGAAAAATGAATTCAACTTAATCACTAGCGAAGCCTAATATATCAAAGGGGGTTGTCTCAAAAAATTTGAGACAACCCCCTTTTGATTTTGAGAATGATGATAATACTTGGTTATCTGATTTCTGCTGAAGTGAATGAACCTTTATTTGAGTCATGTTTTTTCCATTTATTGTATTTTCACCGTGATGTCATGTTGATAATACATTGTTTTTTCGGCCTCCATAATTCACTTTAAATTGAGTTTTTTCATTGGTTTAAAAGTAATTTAAACTGCATAAAATTCAGGCCTTTTGGGAGTGCATTTCGGTTGTTTTTTTGTGGTTCGAACCTGGTTCGAACCACGGCTTTTGGAGCTTTGAGCCATTTTCCAATAAACCTAACAATACCATCCGCCGTTTATTATTTTTCGACAGCCACTTTTTGACAGGAAAATAGAATGGATTAAAAAAATAAACCCCCGGAAAGAATTCCGAGGGTTTCACCTGTTATGAGAAAAGTAATGATTAATTATATTGCTGTAGTTCCATGATAATATATGGATCTATGGAAGCTTGAAAATCGAGTTCACTGGGTTCTTCTGACATCTCCATGGTCAACACCTTTTCTCCTTCTCGCATCTGCCATAAATAAAGTGATGCATCTGTTGGGAAGGATAAAAATATTTCGGGCATCATTTCTTTCATCATTCCATTCCAACAGGCCTCTTTCAACTGTTCGTTGTTGGCCAAATAGTTATATGCTTGTACCGTATGATTCTTCTTTTCCGCAAACTGACGGTTGGTAAATCGCGTTCCTTGTACGAGGATAATTTCTTGGTGGGCGTTCATTCTGGGCATAGGTATTGGTTTTATACCTCTAAAACGAACATTCAAACCGTTTTAGTATGCCAAGGATTCGGTTTTTATCACATAAGCTGACGAACTACATCCGCAACAAGTTTGGGTCGGCCTAGCGTATAATAGTGTAATACCGGCACGCCTGCTTTTTTTAATTCCTTTGACTGCTCCAACATCCAGGCAGCACCAACCCTTTCAACCTCTTCATCTGTTTTACAAGATGTAACGGCCTCAGACAAAGGCGTTGGCAAGTCGATGTGAAAGGTTTTTGGTAAAATAGTCAATTGCTTTTTACTGTATATAGGCTTTAGTCCGGGTAAAATTGGAACCGTAATGCCTATTGCCCTGCATGCATCCACAAACGCAAAGTACTTGGCATTATCAAAAAACATCTGGGTAACAATATAATCCGCCCCCGCATCCACTTTTGCCTTTAAATGACGCAAGTCTGACTCCATATTAGGCGCTTCAAAGTGCTTTTCGGGATAACCTGCCACCCCGATACAAAATTTGGTTTTAGTCGTATTTTTTAAGTCTTCTTCCAAATAAATACCCGCATTCAAATTATTCACCTGACGCAGCAAATCAATCGCGTATTGATGTCCTCCGGGTTCTGGCTCAAACGATGTTTCATTTTTTGCAGCATCTCCACGTAATACTAATACATTGTCAATTCCTAAATAATTCAGATTGATCAACGCATCTTCTGTTTCACTAACACTAAAACCTCCGCAAATCAAATGAGGAACGGTGTCCACGTTGTATTTATTCATAATGGCCGCACAGATAGACTCGGTACCAGGGCGCTTTCTAACTACCACTTTTTCAAAACTACCATCAGCACGCTTTTTAAAACTATGCTCACTTCTATGATAAGTAACATTGATAAACGCAGGCTTCATTTCCATCAAAGGATCCAAATGATCATATAATGATTGAATCCCCTTACCCTTCAACGGGGGTAAAATTTCAAACGAAAACAAGGTTTGGTTTGACTGCTGTATATGATCGGTTACTTTCATGAGTGTATGATTTAAATAAAATCCGGATAATGATCAACGCCCTTAAACAAATTGTCGGCGTAATTATTAAAAACGCTCAAATATAGTGCGTTTGAGGGAGTTCATGTGCTTTTGTAAAGCATTGGCTTTAATCAGCAAGTCGTATTTTTGCTAAAACAATTTACGTTGAACCTGACCATACAAGCAAGAAACTTAATTAAACAATATGGTGGCCGAACGGTCGTCAATGATGTTTCCTTTCATGTCAGTCAGGGCGAAATCGTTGGTTTACTCGGCCCGAATGGTGCAGGTAAAACCACCTCGTTTTATCAGGTGGTAGGATTGGTAAAATCAGACCGTGGTGAAGTTTTTTTAAACGAGCAGAATATCACCAAGCTCCCCATGTTTCGCAGGGCTCAATTGGGCATCGGTTACCTTCCTCAAGAAGCCAGTGTATTCAGAAAATTAAGCGTGGAAGATAATATTCGTGCTGTGTTAGAAATGACCAAGCTTTCAAAATTGGATCAACAGCAACGCCTCGAATCTTTACTGGAAGAATTTCGTTTGCAACATGTTCGCAAAAACAATGGTGATACCCTAAGCGGTGGTGAACGCAGACGCACTGAAATTGCCAGAGCCCTGGCAGTTTCCCCTAAATTTATTTTATTGGATGAACCATTCGCCGGCGTAGATCCCATTGCCGTTGAAGATATCCAGGAAATCATAGCTCGTCTGCGAACCAAAAACATCGGCATACTTATCACTGACCACAATGTAAACGAAACGCTCTCTATTTGTGATCGCGCGTATTTACTTATTGATGGTAAAATATTCAAACACGGTAGTGCTGAAGAATTGGCGGGCGATGAACAAGTACGCAGACTTTACCTGGGAAGAAATTTTGAATTAAAAAGAAAAGACTATCTACACGAAGAAGCAGCCTCTCGTGAAACAGATCAGCCGAACTACTGATTTTATCTGTGCGCAGATTCTATTTTTTGGCTAACTTTCCCACATGAAACTGCTGTCGCCGGCGATTTCCAAACTGGCAAGATCCAGAATTTGGCAGATTAAAAATTGGATGGACCATCCCGTTTCTGCACAACGAACCGTTTTGCAGGACCTGATCAGCAGCGCCCAATACACTGCTTTTGGAAAAGAATACGGATTTTCTTCCCTGTTTAATATTCATGATTTTAAATCACGGGTACCCGTACACGAATATGCCGATCTTCAACCCTACATTCAGCGAATGATGGATGGTGAAGAAAACGTTTTATGGAACACGCCCGTTCATTGGTTTGCAATGAGCAGTGGAACCACTTCCACCAAAAGCAAATTCATTCCGGTCAGCGAGGAAAGTCTGAAAGAAAATCATTTCAAAGCCAGTAAAGATGTGCTGACCAACTATTACAACCAATTTCCCGAAAGCGAGTTGCTAACCGGAAAAGGACTTGTAGTAGGTGGTTCACACCAAATCAATCATTGGAATGACGCGATTCATTATGGCGATTTGAGTGCGGTATTGATGCAGAATACCCCTTTTTGGGGACAATGGCTGCGGACGCCGGAACTTAGTGTGGCTTTACTTGACAATTGGTCCGATAAAATTGAAAAACTGGCGCAAGCTACTGCGCACGAGAATGTTACCTCGCTGGCAGGCGTTCCCACTTGGACATTGCTGTTGTTGAAACGAATACTGGAAATACGCAATAAAAAATATATTCATGAAGTCTGGCCGAACCTTGAATTATACATTCATGGCGGTGTTTCGTTTGTTCCTTACCGTGAGCAATTTGAAAAAATTATGGGACGACCTATACATTACCTTGAAATTTATAATGCAAGTGAAGGTTTTTTTGCCGGACAAAGTCATCCTGCCGATGATGGCATGACCCTCTACACTGAGCATGGGATTTTCTATGAATTCATGTCTGCTGAAGAATATGGAAAGAAAAATCCTGTCACCATTGGACTTGACAAGGTAGAAATAGGGAAAAATTATGCCCCAATCATCAGCACATCCGGCGGACTATGGCGATATCTTGTAGGTGATACAATTTGCTTTACTTCCATCAATCCATATCGAATAAAAGTAACCGGTAGAATCAAACATTACATGAATGCTTTTGGTGAAGAAGTAATGGTTGACAATGCTGATAGAGCTATCGCCATGGCAAGTTTAGCTACCGGAGGCGCCGTTTCTGATTATACTGCCGCGCCCGTTTATTTCAGCGAAAACAAAAACGGATGCCATGAATGGCTCATCGCTTTTGAAAAAGAACCAGATTCAATGGAAAGTTTTATTCAACAGCTTGATCTTTCTTTGCAATCCGTCAACAGCGATTATGAAGCAAAAAGAAAAGGAGGAATCGCTTTGAGTATGCCTATCGTCCACTCCATTGAACCGCGGGTTTTCAATCATTGGTTAGAAAAAAAGGGGAAACTCGGCGGCCAACATAAGATTCCGAGATTAAGTAACGACCGAACCATTCTGGAAGAAATCTTAGGGTGTTTGTAAATGGTACTTTAAAAGAAGGAGCTTATTTTTGTAGCAAGAAATTTTATCGAAGAAGATCATTGAGTATGCGTAAAAGCCGCTCACTTCTTCTTATCAACCACTAAAATAACGCACATGAAATTGCTAGAAGGAAAAGTTGCTATTGTTA
>JBILCT010000305.1:0-2536 GCA_044353025.1 Ferruginibacter sp.
GTCTGTTCCATTTTTTAAGATTTTGCAAAGATACATGGTATTGATTCGCTATCGTATTCAAGTCTTCATTTGAACGTACACTGTGATATTTTATGCTGGCTTCATCGGATGATGTTTGTAGCTCATCAGTTCCCTTGCTATTTTTCAGATTGATGGAAGATTGAAGTTTTAAAATAATTCCGGCAGGAAGCGGATCTTCTTCATCCAAATTATTATAGGCAATGAGATAGCCCAACTGAATTCCATTCGATTGAGCAATCTGATGCAAAGTTTCACCAGTTTTTACTTTATGTGTTTCTTGCCTCGCCTCTGTGCGCTTCGACTGTAAATAAACCCATTGAGGACCATCCAGTAACCCGTCCTTCAAAAAATCGTTGAACTCTAAAACTTTCGCCAGATCAACTTTATAACGGGTGGCTATTGCCAATAAGGAAGTGCCACTGTCTGCATAAACCGCTCTGAGACCATTGTATATTTTTTCATAAGATCTATCAATGGGCGGAGTAATTATTTTGTCTTCTTTGAGTTCTTCCGTATCAGTTTTTACTGTATTACCATTGTTCTTTTTAATTACAAAGGCAGAATAATCCGGAATCTGTGAAAGTGCTGATTTGGTATACTCATTCAATTGATGATCTTCAATCGTCTTCATTAAAATTTGTGGGTAACGAGGATTCGTTGCATAGCCTGCTTTTTTTAACCCATAGCACCAGCTCTTGTAATCAGTTGGTTCATAAGAATACAAGAAAGCATAGTGTGATCGAGTACGAAGAAAGTCGCTGTGATCACGATAACTATGAACAACACTGTCATATTTTCGAAAACACTCGCCAGCTTCATCATCATCATGATAAACACGTGCACCTGTCCATTCTGCTTTGCATTTGATTCCAAAATGATTGTTGGATTTTTTCACCAACGCACTGTTCCCGCTTTCTGTCTCCAAAATGCCTTGCGCCAACGTGATCGACGCCGGTGTTCCGGTTCTGATCATTTCCTGAATAGCCATGTCCTTATGCATCGCAATGTATTGCGCTGGGGTAATTTTTTGTGCATAAACATGAATGATGAAGCAGCAGCCAAAAAATAATGTGGTGAGTATGATTTTTCTTTTCATAGTTTCTGTACTAACATTAATCCATCTCTCAATGGGAGAAATATTTGTTGAACCCTGCGATCCGAAGCAACATGTCGGTTAAATGCATCTATGGCCTTAGGATTTTTCCCGGTGATTTGCTCGGAAAAAACTTCACCATGAAAAAATACATTGTCTGCCAATAACCAACCGCCTGGTCGAATCTTGGGTAAAATTAATTCGTAATAGGCAATATAGTTTACTTTATCTGCATCCAGAAAGACCAAATCCCAAGGACCTGTTAAGATTGGAATCAAGTCCATGGCATTCCCGACATGTAAACGAATTTTTTCTCCATACCCCGAAGCCTCAAAATAAGTAACAGCTTTGTTCGCGTCTTGCTCCCTGCATTCAATCGTATCTAAAACTCCGTCTGCCGGCATACCCCGCATGAGAGAGATTGCACTAAACCCGGTAAATGTTCCTACTTCCAATACTTTTTTGGCTTGGATCATGGATGCGACCATCTCCAAAAACTTTCCCTGCCACGCGCCACTCAACATATGCGACTTCGGATGATTCGAAATAGTTTCCCTTTCTATCTTTTCAAGCAGCGTATCGGTTGGACTATTCAATGATTCACAATAAGCTGTGGCTAGCGGTGATAAAATATCCATGACTATTTAGCGGTTGTTTTGGTTGAAATCATCCAAAGTCCGGCAAATGTGAGTAAACCGTTTATTAAAATCAATTCACTGCCAATTCGATAACCATGAAATATATTTTCGGACAAGGAGGTTAAATTTAACTGCAGGTGCAATTTCTTTTCATACCAATCGGGGCTACTGAACACATCTACCATCAAAGCCAAAATGGGCATGAGTAAACATACCGATAATACCCTTTTGCCAATGAGTTGTCGGTTGGTTAGTATGCCAAAAGCAAATAAGCCCAATAATGGACCATAGGTGATACCTGCAAATTTCAAAATGAAATCGATGATTTGCTTATCGTTGATATATTTGAAAATAAGTACGAGGAGAAAAAACATAACGGCGAAGGATAGGTGCACCCGAAGTCTGATTTTTTTCTGGGATGCCTCATCCGGATAGCGATTTCTGATATCCAGCAGATCAATGCAACAACTGGAAGTGAGAGATGTAATAGCACCGTCTACACTGGGAAACAAAGCCGAAATCAAAGCAATGATAAAAAGTACGCCTAGAGTGCCGCCAAATTCGGTACCCAATGCAATTGTAGGAAACAAATCATCTGGCTTATCGATGGGGATATTTTTTGTTGCAGCATACAAATGAAGAATACCACCTAAAAATAAAAACAGGAAATTTACCAGCAATAATACCGCGGCAAAACTCATCATATTCTTTTGAGCGTCTTTCAGATTTTTTACGCTGATATTTTTTTGCATCATCTCCTGATCGAGTCCGGTCATAGTAATGG
>JBILCT010000308.1:0-2535 GCA_044353025.1 Ferruginibacter sp.
GTGAAAGAAATAAATCAGTCCCCATCCAACTAAAATCAATCCCAGCTGCTTAAACAAATAGCTTTCGGTACTTCTACTCATGCGATAAGCCAATGATCCGGTGCTGCTGTATACCAACAATAAACTAGCGAGCGTGAGAATGATCACCATTGCCCATATAACACGATCCCCTTTGGTATTCGCTACCAAACCGGAACCCGTTTCACTGATTCCTTTCAATGAAAAAGTAGTTCCCTCGTCCAAACTGGCACGATCCTGAAATAAATTTTTAATATGGTTGATCCAAGACATTGGTTAATTATAAATTTCTCACCGCTTGTTTAAATTGATTTCCTCTATCCTCGTAGTTTTCAAACAAATCAAAACTTGCACATGCCGGACTTAACAATACCGCTTCTCCCTTGTTTGCAATTTGATAAGCCGTTTCAACAGCTTCTTTGGCAGATTTTGTTTCTAAAATCAAAGGAACCAAATCAGCAAATGCATCAAGAATTGGTTGGTTATCTGTGCCCAGACAAATAATGACTTTCACTTTCTCTTTGACCAATTCACTTAAAAGTGTATAGTCATTTCCTTTGTCCACTCCACCTAAAATGAGAATCACCGGCTTATTCATACTTTCAAGTGCATACCAAGTGCTGTTTACATTGGTTGCCTTACTATCGTTGATAAATTCAATACCTTTTACCGTCAATACTTTTTCCATTCGATGTTCCAAACTTTCAAAAGTTTGTAATGCCTCGCGAATTTTTTCTTTTCGTATATCCATTGCCGTAGCTGCCATACTTGCGGCCATAGAATTGTATTGATTGTGCTTTCCTTTTAAGGCAAAATCTTCAATACTCATCCGCACTTCTTCTTCTTTCCATTTCATAAATAATTGTGCCTGCGTGAGGTAAGCACCTTGTTGCAATTCTTTTCTCATAGTGATCGGGGCTAGGGTTGATTTGATGGGATACTTGGGCATGAATTTCATGGTGTACGGATCATCCATATTGTAGATAAAAACATCTTGATCGGTTTGTTTTTCAGCAATGCGAAATTTGCTGTGGGCGTAGTTTTCCAGTTGATATTCATATCGGTCCAAATGATCCTCAGTAATGTTGGTCAGTATGGCAACATTTGGTTTAAATTCAACGATATCATCCAATTGAAATGAACTTACTTCAACTACATACAATGGTTTAGGTTCAATAGCCACTTGTCTGGCGAAAGAATATCCGATATTACCTACCAATGCGGCATCAACACCACCTACTCGAAAAAGATGATGTGTCAAAGCGGTAGTGGTAGTTTTACCATTGCTTCCGGTAATGGCGATGATTTTGCTGTCACCGGTAAATCTGTAAGCCCATTCAATTTCACTGATCAAAGGAATACCTGCAGCACGAATTTTTTTCACCAATGGCGCTTTTTCCGGAATGCCCGGACTCTTAATAATCAATCCGGCTTGTAAAATTCTTTGTTCATTATGAGCACCTGACTCATAAGGAATTTGATGACGGAGCAACTCTTCTTCAAAGTTTGAAGCAATCACTCCGCGATCACTGACAAACACGTCATACCCTTGCTGCTTTGCCAACAATGCAGCACCAACTCCGCTTTCTCCTCCTCCAAGTATGACGATGTTTGGTTTCACGATTTTTTAATTAGTTAGGGTTCCGAACTTTCAAAACGACCGGGTGGTTAAAGAAGATTCTTCATTCATATTGATATTTCAAGGAAATCCGCAATATCAATACGTGTTTTTTTGTTTTGGATTTTTTTACTTCTACTACAAAAATGATTTTGTGATCAAAGGTTTTTTAAAATGGTTTTTCAAAAGCATCGAATTTAATGGGTAGTGTTTTCAATGGGCAGGTTAAAGTTTTATGTTGACGGTATTACCGAAGTTTTAAGGTTACGATGGCAAATGCTACACTCAGGATGGTCACGATCCAGAACCGCACTGCTATCTTGCTTTCGTGAAATCCTTTTTTCTGATAATGATGATGAAGTGGACTCATCAAAAACACTCTTCTCCCTTCACCATATTTTCGTTTAGTGTACTTGAAATAGCTCACTTGAATCATCACGCTCATATTCTCCACCAAAAACACCAGACAAAAAATTGGAATCAATAATTCTTTTCGAACGATGATGGCCAAGGCGGCGATGATTCCACCTAAAGCCAGACTTCCTGTATCTCCCATGAAAACCTGGGCCGGATAGGCATTGTACCAGAGAAATCCGATACATGATCCCACAAAAGCCGCAATAAAAATGGAGAGCTCACCTAAATTCGGGATGTACATGATGTTCAGGTATTCAGCAAACTTGATGTTACCGCTTACGTAAGCGAAAATGCCCAAACAAATACCGATGATGGCACTCACCCCCGTAGCCAGTCCATCCAAACCATCCGTTATATTCGCTCCATTGGAAACCGCAGTTACAATAAAAATTACGATGAGGATATAAACCAGATAAGTATAATCTTCCAGTGACTTCGGCAACAGTTTTGCATAGTTGAATTCATGACTTTTCACGAAGGGG
>JBILCT010000307.1:0-2535 GCA_044353025.1 Ferruginibacter sp.
TACATGCTCGAGCGGACCACCTTGTGTACCAGGGAATACAGCACCATCAAGCACAGCACTCATCAGTTTTAAATCTCCTTTCGGAGTTTTATGTCCAAATGGATTTTCAAAATCTTTACCCATTAATATGATTCCACCACGAGGACCACGCAATGTTTTGTGGGTTGTACTGGTAACAAAATGGCAATGATTGAAAGGAGAAGATAGTAGACCTTTGGCAATCATTCCCGCAGGATGAGCCATATCGCAAAGTACAAATGCATTGATTTCATCGGCAACCTTTCTGATGCGTGCATAATCAATATCACGACTGTAAGCAGATGCGCCACAAATAATTAATTTAGGTTTGAGGGTTCGGGCCTTTTCTTCAAGCATTTCATAATCAATCAAACCAGTTTCTTTTTTTACGCCATAGAAGTGAGGCTCATAATATTTTCCGGAAAAATTCACCGGAGAGCCATGGGTGAGATGTCCGCCCATACTCAGGTCTAACCCCAGAATTCGATCTCCGGGCTTCAATATGGCCAGCATCAAAGCAGCATTGGCCTGCGCACCGCTGTGAGGCTGTACATTGGCATATTCACAACCAAATACTTGCTTGATTCTGTCAATGGCAATTTGTTCCACTTGATCCACAATTTCACAACCGCCATAATATCTTTTCCCGGGATATCCCTCCGCATACTTGTTGGTTAAAGGAGAGCCCATCGCCTGCATCACCTGAAAACTGGTAAAGTTTTCACTGGCAATCAATTCAATGCCATGACGCTGGCGATACAATTCTTTGTCAATCAGATCAAAAACCACTTTATCTTGTTGCATAACATTTGATTTGTGGTGCAAAGATAAGTTATGACTGTAAAAAACTGTTGATCAAATCGCGTAAAACCGTTCCGTTCAATCTGCTCTTTTAGATAAATACACTAATTTACAACCCTAATGCAGATAGAACCATGAAGGCAATTATACCGGTAGCAGGCGCAGGAACCAAATTACGTCCACATACTTATACCCAACCCAAAGCATTGATTCCTTTGGCAGGGAAAACCATTTTGAACATTATCGTCGATCAGTTACATGAAGCCGGCATCAATGAGTTCGTTTTCATCATTGGTTACCTAGGTGAAAAAATCCAGGATTACGTAACCAAATATTACCCGGATTTAACCTGTCATTTCGTTCAACAAAATGACCGATTAGGAACAGGTCATGCCGTTGCTTTAACCCGTGAACTGGTTGGCCAGGATGAAGTATTCATCGTTTTAGGTGATACCATTGCTGAGTTCGATATGGCAGAGGTGATAGCATCTCCACATTCGATGCTTGGCGTGAAGAAAGTAGATGATCCTCGCAGTTTTGGTGTTGCAGAGATGGATGAAGATGGATTCATAACGCGTGTGGTTGAAAAGCCTGCGATACCCAGGAGCAATATGGCATTGGTTGGATTGTATAAAATCCGCGAGTCAGAGATTCTCTACGCTTGTTTACAAAAAATCTTAGAATCTGCGGAAGAAGTAGACGATTTGAATTTGACGGATGCATTGGAATGCATGATTCAGCAAGGAGCAAAGTTTCGGAGTTTTAAAGTGTCTAATTGGTTTGACTGTGGAAGAAAAGAAACCTTATTAGAATCCAATGCCATCCTTCTGAAAAAATTTGGAGGCAACATGGGCGAAAAAAATCCTTTCCAAAATACCATCATCATTCCACCTGTAAGCATAGGAGAAGGCTGCGTTATCAAAAATTCGGTACTTGGTCCCAACGTTGCTATCGGTGAGCACACCAGTATTAATCATGGTATCATAAAAAACTCCATCATCGGCTCATTCTCCAATCTGGTTGAAATTGTGCTATACAACTCGCTAATAGGAAATGACGCTGAAGTGAAAGGGGTAAGTCGAAATTTGAATATTGGTGACAATACTGCCATTGATTTAGGAGGCAGTCGCTCCTGATTTTACCAACAAAAAATAACGCATGTTTCATAATCGCATCACGGATCTTTTCAGTATCCGATACCCAATAATTCAGGGCGGAATGATATGGGCCAGTGGTTGGCGTTTAGCCGCTGCCGTTAGTGAAGCAGGTGGTTTGGGTTTGATTGGTGCAGGGAGCATGAAACCTGAAGTTTTCCAAGAACATGTACGCAAATGCAAAGCTTCAACGAATCAGCCTTTTGGGGTAAATATCCCGTTACTTTACCCGCATACGGATGCGCACATTGAAACTATTTTGGAAGAGCAAGTAGGCATTGTTTTTACATCCGCTGGCAATCCAAAAAAATATACCTCCCGATTAAAAAGTGCAGGCATTAAAGTAGTTCATGTGGTCAGCAGCAGCGCCTTTGCGCTCAAAGCACAGGATGCCGGTTGTGATGCGGTTGTTGCAGAGGGTTTTGAAGCAGGTGGACATAACGGTCGAGAAGAAACGACCACCATGGTGCTCATTCCTGCCGTAAGAAAATCGGTACAGATTCCGGTGATAGCTGCCGGCGGAATTGGAACCGGTGCTCAAATGCTGGCAGCATTTGCACTG
>JBILCT010000306.1:0-2535 GCA_044353025.1 Ferruginibacter sp.
ATTAGATAAAAATTTTGAAAAGAAATATCAGGTCTTACGCGACAAGCACCAGCAGCTACTCGATAATTTTCAATTCAATGAAGATATCAGTGTTTGGGAGGAGGAGTTCTTCAAATCGGTTGAGCATTTGAAAAAACTCAATATTGTCAATGGAGAATATTTTATCAACGAGAAATTAAGTCAGGGGCAATCTGTTCTTGCAGAAGGAGCACAGGGAAGCATGCTGGATGTTGATTTTGGCACATTCCCATTTGTAACGAGCAGCAATACAACCTCTGCAGGTGTTTGCTCCGGATTGGGCATTGCGCCTCAAAAAATTCGAGATATCATTGGAATCACCAAGGCATATTGCACCCGTGTAGGCAGCGGTCCGTTCCCCACAGAACTCTTTGATGAGATGGGTGATTTTATAAGAAAAGAGGGTAACGAATTTGGCAGTACAACCGGTAGGCCGCGTCGTTGCGGTTGGATCGATCTCGTTGCATTGAAATATGCATGTATGATCAATGGGGTGACGAAATTAGTAATGACCAAAGCAGATATACTTGATAAGATAGAAGAACTGAAAGTTTGTCATCAATATCAGGTAGACGGTAAAATCACTGATCATGTTCCCTATCAAATGCATGGTATGGACATTGCTCCTCAATACAAGTCATTCCCGGGGTGGTTGTGTAATTCCGGTGAAATAAATTCAGGGGATTCATTGCCAG
Source organism: Ferruginibacter sp. (assembly GCA_044353025.1). Taxonomy (GTDB): domain Bacteria; phylum Bacteroidota; class Bacteroidia; order Chitinophagales; family Chitinophagaceae; genus Ferruginibacter. Next base: position 714 of record JBILCT010000306.1, read on the forward strand.
AAGCAATGCAAAATTATGTGAGTTATATCCGGGAATACCTCGATGTACCCTTCTCTCATATCAGTAACGGACCGGGTAGAAATCAACTGATTCGCATGTAGAAAAAAAATTTTTGGCGAATTGAAAAACTCGTCGAAATTTTACAACAATAATCACGAATAACATGGCAACAAAATCTTCTAAGGAAAAGAAACCTGCCGAAACAAAATCCGCAGCACCTAAAAAAACGGCAACAAAAAAAGCTTCACCCAAATCAAAATCTGAAGACGATGATTTGGATGATGATGATGATTTGGATGATGTAAAATCCAGTTCAAAAAAATCTTCGCGTGATGATGAAGAAGAGGATGACGTAGACATGGAAGACGACTGGGAAAAAGTCGAAGAGGATGATAACTGGGATCCGGACTTCGAAGAATTCGATATGCCCTCTTCCAAAACAAAAAAAGCAGGAACTAAAAAAACTGCGAAAGATGAGGATGATTTCGATGAAGACTTCAAAGACATGGATCTGTTCAATGATGACATGGGCGATGGAGGCTTTGATGATGACTATTAAACGAAATATTTATCGTAACGCATTGCACATATTTTCCTGAGGATCAGAAAATCTTCAAACTAAAAATGTTGAACCGAATCAAATCGTTCAACATTTTTTCTTTTTTAGACAGCAATCGGTATCAAGATCCTCATTCCCGGTTTGAATGGCTGGCTGCTGTTGATGTATTGCATTCAATTAAACTCGATGATGGAGAGTCTGCCTATTCATTGGAACAATTTGCCCAAGCTCATCCCGGTTGGCTTTTTGGACATTTGAATTATCCGGATACAAGCTCAGATCGGGTCGGATTCCCTGCTGCTTATTTTTTTCAGCCACGTATATTAATCACGTGTAAAAACAATCAGGTTGAAATTACTACGCAAGATGCTGATGCAAATGATTTTTTAAATTTGATTCTGCAAACAGAACCAGCTGAGATCAAAACATCATTCAATTGTGGAAGCATTAGACCGAGCATGTCGAAAGAAGCATATCTACGAAAGATGGATCTGCTCAAACAGCATTTGCAACAGGGCGATTGTTATGAAATCAATTTCTGTCAGGAGTTTGAACTGGATCAGGTTCGGCTTGAACCGCTTGATTTTTATTTGTCATTGATGGAGATTTCACCCAATCCTTTTGCTGCCTGGTATCGAATGGAAGATCGACATTGCTTCTGTGCCAGTCCGGAACGCTATCTTCAAAAAATTGGAAATCGTTTGATTTCTCAACCGATCAAAGGAACGGCACGCAGACAACCTGGGGATAAAATTTTAGATGATAAGATTTCAAATGAACTTCAACTTTCAATGAAAGAGAAACGGGAGAATGTGATGATCGTTGATTTAGTTAGAAACGATCTAAGCAGGGTTGCCGCAAAAGGATCCGTTCGGGTGTCAGAATTAATGGGCTTGTATCGATTTCCACAAGTATTTCAGTTAATCAGTACCGTTGAAGCGGAGTTGTCTGATTCAAAAAATTGGTTGGATGCATTGTTTACATGTTTTCCGATGGGCTCAATGACGGGGGCGCCGAAAAAGCGCGTGATGGAGTTGATTAAATCTTATGAATCCGGTCCGAGAGGATTATTTTCAGGTGCAATTGGCTATATCGATCCGGAACGGGATTTTGATTTCAATGTGGTGATCCGTTCTGCTTTTTATCATGAAAGTGCGGAAATAGTTTTACTCAAGGCAGGGGGAGGAATCACCATACAAAGTGAACCAGAATCAGAATATCAAGAGTCGATCTTAAAACTGGAGGCGATGTTAAAGCTGTTCA
>JBILCT010000310.1:0-2513 GCA_044353025.1 Ferruginibacter sp.
TTTGTCTTCCAACTTCCAGCATGCCATTACTGATGTCAATGCCGGTGATGTGCTGAATAGATGGGAGCTGTTTACAAGCCATAATGGCCACATCAGCAGTACCGGTGGCAATGTCAAGTACTTGTTGAGGTTGAATTGCACTTAATTCACGAAGTGCTTTTTTTCTCCAACGGATATCAATGCCTCCACTCAGAATGCGATTGAGCAGATCATACCTTACGGCAATATCATCGAACATTTCAGCAACCTGTTCCTTTTTGGAACGGGTTGATCCCGTGTAAGGAACCACCTCATCGTGTTCATAATTTGACATAGTTGTGCAAATATACATTGGATTAAGTGTAGGTCAGAATCTAGACTCTCCATGATTTGATTACTTTTGTTAATCTTATGATGCAAATCAAAAAAGCCGTATACCTGATCAGCAGTCCCGATGTTGAAAAATGTCCGACGCCCGACAAGCCCGAATACGCATTTATCGGACGAAGCAATGTGGGAAAATCATCCCTGATTAACATGATTTGTCTTCATGATAAACTGGCAAAAACTTCCGCCTCTCCCGGAAAAACTCAATTAATCAATCATTTCGAGATTACTTCTGCAGATGAACATAAAACGGATAAATGGTACTTGGTGGATTTACCCGGATATGGTTTTGCGAAAGTAAGTATCAGCAGCAGAAGACGATGGGAGCAAATGATAGAACATTACCTGAAAAAAAGAGAAAATCTGGTTCAGGTATATGTGTTGATTGACGCCAGACATACTCCACAAAAAATCGACTTGGAATTTCTGGACAAACTACGAAAATGGACGGTTCCTTTTCAACTCGTTTTTACCAAAAGTGATAAAGAAACGCAACGTACCGTCAGTAAGAACGTAAAAGATTTCTTAGAAGCCATGCGTAAAACCTGGCAATTTCTTCCCAAACATCATGTAACCAGCTCGATCAAAAAAACAGGCAGAGATAAATTGGTAGAAAGTATTCATGAAATGAATCAAGAGCTAAAAGCAACTTGACAACCGATTACTTTTTAAAGAAGAGCAAGTAGATACAAACCATCATAGAGACAATCACCAGCATGATTCCCATCGTATCTAAGATTGAGAATCCTACTTTATTTTTTTTCTTCTTTTTAAATAAATTAAACATTGGACTACAGTATACCTTTGGAACGAAGTTCTTGTATGATCTGAAAAAGATCTTTATCGGTACGGGATTTTATATTTTTTCTATGGGTATAAACCGTTGAAATACTGATGTTGAGTTGCGATGCGATTTCCTTGATGGAGTGCCCTTGAGCCGTCAGTTTTAGTACATCAATTTCTTTGGTGGTATAGGGCAATGACTTATTCTTAATTAAATAATCTGCATTAGCATATTCACATTCCACCAATTCATTGTCAGCGATTACATAAAGAAAAGGCAAGCCTTCTTTGTGAAGATGTGTGATGTCTATATAGCTTCCTTTATTTATTAGAGGATATCCGTCAGCATTAAACTTGACAGGCCTGTACTGGCAGAGCAATCTTTTGGATGCTTGATTTCTGGTATGAATACTGTACTCTAAATTGATGGTAAGATCTTCCGCATCTCTATACTTTTTACTTAAAAGAGAAGAATGCTGAGCCAGCTTATTGAGTGGTTCTAAATATTCATCTAAAAGGGTTTCACACAGAAAAAAAACAGCATCTTTTTCCATGATTTCGCGCGCAGAAATACCGGTAATATCCGCAATTGAATTTTCCATCTCCAAATATTTCCCGCTAGTTACCTCGTAAACAAATGAAGCTTGAATGCCAATCGCCAAAGATTTATGATTACGATCAATTTGAAAATCTGACAGTCCCGCTACTTTTATTTTAATATCTGATGAGTTTGAAGCATAGTTTGCCACCGAATCACGAATAAAACTTGTTTTTATTATCTTGTTTTTCATAGTGTTTTTCAGATGGCTAAAAGTGCGAAGCAACCAAGTTTTAAGCACTTTTAATTATGCGAAAATACTTATTAAAATTAAAACACATCTACCTAAAATATCCTTTTTAAGATAATTTTAATACGTGTTTTTACTTAGTGAATTATAAGTAATAGGGGGTATAAAAAAAGCCGCATTTTGAATGCGGCTTATCTGAATTTTTGGTAAGTTATTGTTTTACAATTCTAAAAGATTGTTGCTGATTACGCTCAGATAACTTCAACACATAAACGCCATTCTGTTGATTCGCTAAATCAATCTGATGAAAACCGGATACTCCGATTCCGCGCTTGACCAATCTGCCATTGTTATCAAATACCATGTACTGAAAAGATTCTACAGATTGTACATTAAATAGTCCGGTTGAAAATGTATTGACTTTAAATGATTGGACATCCGTTTTGGAAGATGTTAATGAAACGATATTTGAATAGAACACCGAACCATATTGATTCGTCAACTTGATTCTGTATTTACGATCATTGGGATCGTTTAACTGAAGTTTATAAATTTTATTGGCATAAGAAATGTTGC
>JBILCT010000079.1:0-5790 GCA_044353025.1 Ferruginibacter sp.
GTGCCACAACATCCGCCTACAATATTTAAATATCCTTGTTGTGCCCATTCTTCCACGATGTGTGCGGTTTCATGCGGCTGTTCGTCATATTCACCAAATGCATTCGGTAGTCCGGCGTTTGGATATGCAGAGGTGTAACAAGTTGCCAGGGTGGAAAGCTCTTCGATATGTGGACGCATTTCACGCGCGCCGAGTGCGCAATTCAATCCGATGCTTAAAGGGTTTGCATGCATCACTGAAACATAAAAAGCCTCGAGTGTTTGACCACTCAATGTTCTGCCGCTGGCATCGGTGATGGTACCACTGATCATGATGGGCAGTTCCGTTTTTTTCGTTGTGTGAAAAAATTGTTTGATGGCGAAGATGGCTGCCTTCGCATTCAGTGTGTCGAAAATGGTTTCGATCAATAGTACATCTACACCGCCATCTACCAAACCACGGATTTGTTCTGTATAAGCTTCTACTACTTCATCAAAGGTGACTGCTCGATATCCGGGGTTGTTGACATCCGGGGAAAGAGAAAGTGTTTTGTTGAGTGGACCGATGGCACCGGCTACGAAGCGGGGTTGATTTGGATTGAGGGCAGTGTATTTGTCTGCCGCTTTGCGAGCGCATTGTGCAGAGGCCACATTCAATTCATAAGCCAAAGATTGCATTTGATAGTCAGCTTGTGCAATGGATGTGCTGCTGAATGTGTTCGTTTCGATGATGTCTGCACCGGCATCCAGGTACTGTTCGTGGATGGCTTGAATGAGTTGAGGTTGCGTGATGCTGAGTAAGTCATTGTTGCCTTTGAGGTCGTGCGGCCATTCAGCAAAGCGGTCGCTCCTAAAATCTGACTCCGTGAGTTTGTGGCGTTGTATCATGGTGCCCATGGCGCCATCGATGATGAGGATACGTTGTTCTAATTGTTGTTCGATCGGGTGCATGCCTTTGTTTTGACCATTGAATGGTTGTGTTTGAATGGCAGCAATAAATAAACGGGATCACTCTTGAGACAAAGAGTTTAGACGTTTATTAGTTCACTGCTGAATCTGCGTTCGGGGATGAACAATAAACAAATCCGCCCCGAATTGGTTGCAAAGCTAAGGCATTGAGCTGATGAAGACAAAGCAAAAATTAGTGAGAAGCGCTTACAATTCTTATCGATGTTTCATTCATACTATGCTTGAAAATCTGAGATCTTCATCAATGAAAACAAAAACACATCAAAAAAATTATTGAAAATCAATTACTTACAAAGCGACGATAAAAAATACTTCTATAAATTGTTTATTTTTTCGACCAACTCTTCTAGTTTTGCGCTCCATTTAAAAACGGCCAGGGATAGCTGGCGAAAAAACAAACATCATGAGTAAACTTCATTTCACCACCAAACATGCGAACGAGGCTACCGTGCAGCGTAACTGGTACGTTGTGGACGGTACTAATCAAACCGTAGGCCGCATGTGCGCGAAAATTGCAACCGTATTACGGGGCAAAAACAAAGCCTACTACACTCCACACGTTGATTGTGGCGATTTTGTGATTGTGATCAACTGCGACAAAGTTGTTTTCACTGGAAACAAAATGGAAGAAAAAGAATACCTGACTTTCAGCGGTTATCCCGGTGGATTGAAGGGAGAAGCAGCAAAAGATTTGTTGCGTCGTCGTCCGGAAGTGGTTGTTGAGCGTGCTGTTAAAGGCATGTTGCCTAAGAACCGTCTGGGTCGCAAGATGTACAAAAAACTTTTTGTGTATGCCGGCGCTGCGCATCCACATGCAGCACAAAAGCCTGCTGCACTTACTTTCCCAACCATTAAATAACCCTTTCGAATTTTTCTTCGAATACAATAACAAGCATACATGGAAAAGCAAAAAAATGCAGTCGGTCGTAGAAAAGAAGCGGTGACGCGAGTTTTCCTTTCTAAGGGAAGCGGACAAATCACCATCAACGGCAAAGACTATAAATCTTATTTCCCACTGGTTTATCTTCAAAACCAAGTGGAATCTCCATTGAAAGTGGCTGAGGCCATGGACAAGTTTGATATTTTGGTAAATGCTGCCGGCGGCGGTGTGAAAGGTCAGGCTGAAGCTTGCAAGCTCGCGATCTCTCGTGCTTTGTTGGAAGTAAGTGCTGATTATCGTCCGGTACTCAAGGCAGCCGGTTTGCTGAAGCGCGATCCACGTTCTGTTGAACGTAAAAAACCAGGTCGCAAGAAAGCGAGAAGAAGCTACCAGTTCAGCAAACGTTAATGTCTTGGTCTTTGGGATATTGACTCCCGAAGACCATATAAACCCCAACTGCCCCGGGCAGATCAAACCAATAAAAGAAACAACATGGAAAATACTTCATTACAACAGCAACTGCTTGAAGCCGGTGTTCACTTCGGTCACTTGAAGAAGAAGTGGAACCCTAAGATGCTTCCTTACATTTTTGCTGAAAAGAAAGGCATCCACATCATCGACCTGAATAAAACCGTAGAAGGTTTGCAGGAAACTGCTGCTGCGCTCAAAGCGATCGCGCGCAGCGGAAAGAAAATCATGTTCGTGGCAACCAAAAAGCAAGCTAAGGAAATCGTTATGGAATGTGCACAGCGCGTGAACATGCCTTTCGTTACAGAGCGTTGGCTGGGTGGTATGCTTACCAACTTCAACACCGTTCGTAAGAGTGTAAAGAAAATGCAGAGCATCGAAAAAATGTTGAACGATGGAAGCGCTGAAAGTCTGACTAAAAAAGAACGTTTAACCTTGTCTCGCGATAAGGATAAAATGGAAAAAGTATTGGGTGGTATCGCACAAATCAGTCGTATCCCTGCGGCGTTATTCATGGTCGATATCGGTCACGAACACATTGCATTGGCTGAAGCAAAGCGTTTGAACATCACTACATTTGGCATGGTGGATACCAACTGCGATCCAAACAAAGTGGATTTCGCGATTCCTGCGAATGATGACGCTACCAAATCCATTGCTATCATCGTGAACTACATCACTGCTGCCATTGCGGAAGGCTTGCAAGAGCGCCAGGCAGATCGTGACGACGATGAAACAGAAACAGAAGAAAGTGCCGAAGCACGCGCAGCACGTTTTGAACAACGTGAAGAAGGCGGAGATGATCGTGGCGGACGCGGTCGTTCAGGTTCAGGTTCAGGTGCAGGTGCAGGAACAGGAGCTGGCGGCAGACGTCGTACCACAGGCGGAGCAGGTGGTGGCGGCAGACGTCCGGCCGGTAAATAATCCATATTCAATTAAGTATTTCCAAACCCGAATTTTATCATGAGTACAATTACAGCATCAGATATCAATAAATTACGTCAGGCTACCGGCGCCGGTATGATGGATTGCCGCAAAGCATTGACGGAAAGTAACGGAGATTTCGAAGCAGCCATCGACTGGTTGCGCAAACAAGGTCAGAAAGTGGCCGCAAAGAGAAGTGATCGCGAAGCAAAAGAAGGCGTTGTGTTGGCAAAAACAACTGCAGACCACAAAGCAGGTATCGTACTTTGTATCAGTTGCGAAACCGACTTCGTGAGTAAGAATGCAGATTTCGTAGCATTTGCTCAAAGCATTGCAGATGCTGCCATCGAACACAATGTTACTTCTGCTGAAGCACTGAATGAAGTGATGATCGGTGGAGCTAAAATCGCAGATTTAATCAACGATAAACTAGCAGCCATCGGAGAAAAAATCGAAGTGTCTAAATTCGAACGCATCGAAGCACCTTATGTGGCAAGTTATATTCACGGTGCAAACCGTATGGGTGTATTGGTGGCGATGACGATGGAAGCTGCTGATGCTGGAAAAGATGTCGCTATGCAAATTGCTGCGATGAATCCATTGGGTGTTGATGAAAGCACCATTCCAGCTGATGTTGTTGCACGTGAGAAAGATATTGCCATTGAATTGGTAAAAGCAGAAGGAAAACCTGCTGAAATGGCCGAAAAAATTGCCATGGGTAAATTGAATAAGTTCTTCAAAGACAATACCCTGATGGCTCAACCATTTGTAAAAGACAGTAACCTATCTGTAGCTGCTTATTTGAAATCTGTGAACGCTGATTTGTCTGTTACCGGATTTAAGCGAATAGCGCTTGGATAATTTTTTTAGACCCCGTTTTTTAACGGGGTTTTTTTTGCAACTTAGCTTATCTAAATTATAAATGATGCTTCCTAAATACAAACGCATTCTGCTCAAACTTTCCGGTGAATCATTGATGGGTAATAAAAACTTTGGATTAGATTCTGAAGTGATTGCCCAATATGCCAAAGACATCAAACAAATTACAGAAATGGGAGTGCAGGTAGCACTCGTAATTGGCGGCGGTAACATTTATCGCGGAATGAACGAAGCAGAAACAGGCATTGAACGTGCACAAGGAGATTATATGGGTATGCTCGCCACAGTCATCAATGGTATGGCTGTACAAAGCGGATTAGAGAAAGCAGGTGTTTACACCCGTTTGCAAAGTGCCATCAAGATGGAGCAGATCGCTGAGCCATACATTCGTCGCCGTGCGATTCGTCACCTTGAAAAAGGACGCGTGGTTATATTCGGTGCAGGAACCGGAAATCCATATTTTACTACAGATACAGCCGGTTCATTGCGCGCGATTGAAATCAAGGCCGATGTGATTTTAAAAGGAACCCGTGTGGATGGCATTTACACAGCAGATCCGGAGAAGGATCCTAATGCCACCAAATATGAAAAAATCAGTTTCAGCGAATGCATTCAGCAAAAACTAAATGTAATGGACATGACCGCATTTACCCTTTGCATGGAAAATAAATTACCCATCATTGTATTCGATATGAATCAACCCGGCAATCTGATGCGCGTAGTTGTGGGTGAAAAAGTGGGCACGTTGGTGTCGGAGTAAAATAAATTTCTATAAAAAAATAATAAAAGCAATCCCTTACCCGGATTGCTTTTTCGTTTTAAATGCTGGATGGTTTAGGTACATATGTTATACAAATAGTTAGGATAATCATGGACGAATTCCTATCTAAAAGCATTTGATTAAATCGAATTCAAATTCCTTCACCAAATGAGCAATCAAATATATATTCAATTAGAAATACTTCATCGTTTAGCCATGTCAGTAGGGTTAGATGATTCCTTGTCTCTGGAAGATATCAAAGGAAGAGCCATTGGTCAATTTTTGAAAGATCTTTCCTTGATTAGGGATCAATCTATTCGTATGTTACCTACTTTAATATTTAAAAAAGACGACTCAGGTTGGATTAGAATGAATGGTCCGCAGTCCTTTGAAACCATGGAGCATGCGCTCAATGATATGATCCATTGGCCATCTCAACAACAGGTTATAATAAACCCCATGGATCAATTGAATACGCCGGGAATTGTTTTGCCAGGGTCAAATGGCTTACTTCGTGCAACCGGGTGATTTTAGAATATGAAATAATTTTAAATAAAACAATTCATTCATCTTCATCGGATATAAATTAATGATTATTTTTGGCCGCAATCATCATTTCGCGGCCAAACCATGACTTCATATAGCAAATACAGTCTAGCGACTGCCACTTCCATTGTAGTTGCCAATATGATTGGCACCGGCGTTTTTACCAGTCTCGGTTTTCAATTACTGGATATCAACAACATGACTACCATCGTATTGTTGTGGGTATTAGGTGGAGTTATTGCAGTTCTTGGTTCTTTCTGTTATGCGGAATTAAGCGCGAGTTACCCAAGATCAGGAGGAGAGTATCATTTCTTACGAATCTCATTCGGAAAGTCCATCGGATTTTTGTCTGGTTGGACATCCGCTGTCGTAGGATTTGCAGCACC